>JACQUQ010000121.1 GCA_016210175.1 Chloroflexota bacterium
CCGGCCTGGGCCGCGGGCACCTGGTCCATGGTGATCTGCTTCTTGGCCCCGCCGCGGCCAATGAGGTCGGTGATGGGCGTCATCTCCTCGCCCAGGCGGCGGAAGGCCAGGTCCTTCAGGCCCAGGCTCTTCTCCCCCAGGAGGTAGGCGGCGATCATGGTGTCGGCGGCTAGGCCCCGGACTGTAACCCCGTGCTCTGCCAGCACGATCATATCGTACTTGGCATTGTGGGCCACCTTGGGCACCGCGGCGTTCTCCAGGGCTGGGCGCAGCCGCGCCAGCACCTCCTCCAGGGGCAGTTGCGGCGTGCCATCGGCGTGCCCCACCGGGAAGTAGTAGGCCTCCCGCTCCCGGAGGGCCAGGGCGATGCCCACCAGTCGGGCCGCCATGGCGTGCTGGCTGGTGGTCTCGGTGTCGAAGGCGAAGCCCTGGGGCGAGACCAGCCGGGCGCAGAGCGCATCCAGGTCCTCCAGGGTGGTGACGAGGTGGTACCGGGCTGCCAGCGGCGTGGTGACCTGCCCCGCGCCCGCCGACACTGCCAGGCCCAGGGGCAACTGCTGCGCCCCTTCGCCCGCGTGGGACACCTGCCCTCCGGTCGGGGCCGCCTCGTGCTGGGGGATGCGATTGAGCAGGCTGGTGAATTCCAACTCCCGCAATACCTGGACCACCCGCTCCCGGTCGAAGCGACCGAAGCGGCACGGTGCCAGGTCCAGCGGGAAGGGCGCGCTGGTATCGATGGTCGCCAGGTGCTTGCTCTTGCGGGCCAGGTCCTCGTGCTTCCGCAGCAACTCCTGCAAGCGGGCGGGCTGGACCAGGGCCAGGTTCTCGTACACCCCTTCCACGCTGCCGAACTGGTCGAGGAGTTTCACCGCCGTCTTATCACCCACGCCAGGCACGCCGGGGATGTTGTCGGAGGGGTCGCCCTTGAGGCCCTTGAGGTCAGGAATACGGTTAGGGTAGACGCCGTAGCGCTCCTTGACCATCTCCTCATCGAATACCTGGGCCTCAGTCAGCGTGCGCCCGCCGGGGTACAGGACGCGGACACCGGGCGACACCAGCTGCATGGTGTCGGCATCGCCGGTCACGATAACCGTCTCGACGCCCTGTTCCCTCGCCTGGCGGCTGAGGGTGCCCAGCAGGTCGTCGGCCTCGTAGCCCGGTAGCTCAAAGATGGGGATGCCGAAGGCCTCCACCAGCTTGCGGACCCAACCGAACTGCTGGGGGAGGTCGGGAGGCCCGGCGGGTCGCTGGGCTTTATACTCCTGATAGGCATCGTGCCGGAAGGTCGGGTGCGGCGTATCGAAGGTCACGGCGAGATACTGCGGCTTCAGGTCGGCGAGCACCTTCAGGAGCATGAGGGCGAAGCCGTAGACCGCCTGCACCGGTTCACCGGTGCGGCGCAGGGTCAGCACTACCGCCTGTTTGCCCTTGGTGCGGGCTTCGGTGCCCAGGGCGTGATAGGCGCGGTGGACCAGAGCATGCCCGTCAATGAGCACCAGCAGGGGGTGCTCGTGGGGCTGCGTCGGGTGGGGCGGCACAGATGTGGAGGTCGCGCGGTTGGACATGGCAGGGACTTCCGAGTTTCCAGGGCGGTGGTGCGGCGCTCCGACGGCGCGGCCAAATCTTGCATCAGGTGTTCCCGATCCGCCCGCTCGATTATACCGCATTTCGGTGGGGCATCCCAGGCGACCGGCTGGGGGTGGCTGGAGGTATCGTGGTCTCTGGAGCCGGGGGTGTCACCGAGGAGGCCGCGGCCCTGTGGTCAGCCCGCAGCAAAGGGACGGCGATCCAGTCCACTGCGCGCGTCCCGCCCACTGACCTGGGCGCAGGAGGGTGCAAAGACCATACGCACACCTGCGAGGGCGCTCCAAAGGGTACGGAGTCAGCGCTCTGGAGGTGCAGCAGGCCCCCACAGCGGGTGGCGACGGAGGCGCTGACCAGTCGCGGTGGTCAGGCGTGTTCTAGCGGAAGCTGCTCCCACTTATCGGCCCATCGTTGGATCTCCGCAACGATGCGCTCCATATCCCTGCCCTTCGCGGTCAGGCTGTAAAACACCCGTACCGGTGTCTCGGCGTAGACCTGCCGTACCACGATGCCCTCCTCTTCCATCTCCTTCAGGCGTTCGGAGAGCAAGCGGTCGCTGAGTCCAGGGATGGTCGCCCGCAGTTCCGAGAACCGCCGTGGTCTGGATAGGAGCATGCGGATAATGAGGGGCGTCCAGCGGCGGGCCAGCAAATCCACTGCCCGCTGATATTTGGGACACATGGTTCCGTCAAAGTCCATAACCTCCCCTTTCTGCCCGCCTCCGACCTTGTCGCCCACGCCCTACGGGGACCACCCGTTCCGGCGGAAGGCCGTGACGCACCGCGCTGCTCTGGGACGAGCGGAGTGGTACTGTACGTCCCCAGGTACGACCAGCAGAAGCCGATACCTGCGACGCCGCTCCGGCAGGCCCGCAGCCATAAGGTGGCAGGAACCTTTCCCGACCTTTCTCAGTATAGCAGAAGGCAGGGGCTTGACAAAAGCCGGTTGTTCCTCTAAAGTAGCTTACGGAGTGTAAGAAGCTAGCAGATCGTCAGTATAGTGCCCGGTGGATCCGATTATCCTGGTATGGGGGGCGAAGCAGGTTCGCGGAGCGCCGGGGTGGAACGAGGAGGTGGAGCGCATATGGCACTGTGGCGAAAGGGGTGTCCCCGCTGCCGGGGCGATGTCCTGGAGCAAACGGATCTGGATGGCCGATCCCTGGCCTGTCTCCAGTGTATCTACACCCTGAACCCAGGCCAGGAGGCGGCGCTGCGTAGCCGGGTACGGCACGCCGCGGAGCGGTCAACCGCGGCCGCCTGACCTACCGCGGCGCTGCGGCGCCCGGTTCACGCGATCGTGAAACGCCCCGCACTGCCCCACGGTGGTGCGGGGCGGCGCTGTGTCCAGTGGGATGCAGGTCAGTCGCCGGGGTGCCCCGCGGGGCGGCGGCTCCAGCCCTGGGCCTCCACTTCCTCGCGGCGGACACTCAGACGTACCCCGGTGGGGCCGGCCTCCAGGATGGCGTCGATAGGGACGTAGAGCGGCCGCGGCTCCGGCGCGCCATCCCGGCGCTGCACCAGGAAGAAGGCGTTCTCCCCCGCCCCATAGCCGCCCGGCGTGGGCGTACCGAAGAGGCTGCGGGCTCCACCGAGATCGAGCGGCCACAGGTCCGGTACCTCTGCCAGGATGTTCCCGATGACTCCGATGGTCGCTCCGTCCGCCGTCGCCACCGGGGTTCCCTCTTGCACCAGCCGCAGATCGATCCGTTGCGTCTCAGCCATCGCCCGCCCTCCCCGTAGGTCTCCCGCGCGATCAGCGTCTGCTCTGACTACAACGCAGCGGCAGCGGACGCGAGCAACGGCGCTGCTACCGGTCCGTAATGGTGGTGCCGGGCGCTGTCCATTGCACCAAGGCTTACCAGTTCAGCGGGCGGCGCACGTACTCGCCCACGGTCAGAATAAAGCCTGCGGAGCCCCGGAACGCCACCCGCCAGCGGCCCAGTTCCTGCTCCGGCATATTATAGCTGCGGAACTGGTAATACGCCTCGCGTCCCCGGGCGCCCCACAGCATGAAGCCCACGCCCATGACGATGGTCGGCACCGACGAGATGAAGCCGATGGTCCACAGGAAGACCCCTCCCAGCGCCAGGAGGAGGCCCGCAATAGCAATGGCGTGGCGGGGCTGCCGCACCAACTCCACCGCAGCGATACGGTGGTAGGGAAGCTCGTCGCACTCCTCCTTGCCCGCACGCGTCTCGCAGCGGAGGATGCGGTGCGTCGTCGCGTAGAACGGCGCGCACGACGCCAGGATGGCTTCGCCTTCCATGAGGTAATCCCGCGCTGCCATACGCCCTCCTTCCCCAGCCGACGCCTGACCCGTCCGCGACACGCCTCCAGACCGGCTGATCTCCGGTGGGCCGCCAGCGTTCCCAGTATAGTCCGGCAGTCTCGGAAGCGCCAGCCCGGTACCGCGGTCGCCTTGCGCTCGTGTGGTACAATGAGGGGCGCTGTGGTGGGGTGCGGGGTCGTGTTGCCTACCCGCTCGTCACCCCCAGTCGTCCCCCTGGGGCCATCTGCCCCATCTCCACCGCGACGCCACCGCTGCACCGGAGGATGCCACCGTGTTCGCCTGGCTGGCCCGCGCCGTGCTGCGCGCTCCCTGGGTCGTCATGGGCGTGTGGGCCCTGGCGGCTGCCCTCAGCCTTCCCCTCGCTCCCGGCGCGGGCACGGTGCTCAAGTCCGGGGGCATCGGCTCCGGGGAGAGCGAGGGCGCGCGGGGCCTGCGGCTGGCCAGTGAAGAACTGGGCCTCCCCCTGAGCTCGGTGCTGGTGGTGTACTCCAGCCAAGGAGCGCCGCGGGCGGACGCCCCGGCCTTCCTGGACCAGGTGGACCGCTCCCTGGCGCGGGTACACAGCCACCCGGCGGTCCAGGAGATCGTCACCTACCGCACCACCCAGAACCAGCGCCTCATCTCCCCCGATGGCACCACCACCTACGCCGTCATCGGGCTGACGGTTCACGGCGCGCAGGCCCAGCGACTCATGGCCGAGCTGCGGTCGCTGGTCGTGCCCCCCGACCCGCCCATCCAGATGTGGCTGACCGGCGGCCCCGCCGCCTACGGTGACATGGAGCTGGTCAGCCACGAAGACCTGCGGCGGGCCGAAATGACCTCCTTCCCCATCGCCTTCCTGGTGCTGCTCGCCATCTTCGGCAGCCTGGTCGCCGCGGGCGCGCCGGTGCTGGTGGGCGGCGTGAGCGTGCTCATCACCCTGGCCCTCATCGCGCTGCTGGGCCGAGTCGTGGAGATGTCCATCTTCACGCTGAATATCTCCACCATGCTGGGGCTGGGCATCGGCATCGACTACTCGCTGTTCATGGTCACCCGCTTCCGGGAGGAGCTGCGCCGCACCCCGTCGGTGGAGGAGGCC
>JACQUQ010000010.1 GCA_016210175.1 Chloroflexota bacterium
GAGCAGGGTCGAAGGGGCCACACCCGTTCCATTCGAGACGCTCAACGAACGGTTTTTGCATACAGGCGCTAGGGCGTGTTTGCAAACTGGAAATAGGCCGGGCGCGCATTTTGTCATTCTGAGGCCGGAGGCCGAAGAATCCGTAGCCCCCGTGAGCTAGGGCATCAGGAGTACGGATTCTTCGCTGCGCTCAGAATGACAGATAGAGCGCATCTTTCCACACTATGGATGATTTGCATACAGGCGCTAGCTCCGAACGGTCAGCGTGCAGCGCTCAGGGAGGCAGGGCGCCTTACCCAGACTGCTTGCTGCGAGAGACGGCCGGTATGGGTACCGCTCGCTCCCCTGGCCCGCCAGGTGGAAGGGAGCACAGGCTGACGATGGCGCGCTGCACGCGGGCCGCTGGCCGCCCGGAGGAGGAAGGATATGAACGCTTCAGCCCGCCCGGTGGCGATTGTGGGGGTAGACGAGTCTGACGAGATCGGGCGGCTCCCCAACAAATCGGCCCTGCAACTCCATGCTGAGGCGGCCCGCAATGCCCTGGCCGACGCCGGGATCGGCAAGGAGGAAGTGGACGGCCTTTTTACCGCCGGGATCTCGCCCATCGCCATTGGGGAGTACCTGGGCATCCGGCCGCGTTTCACCGACGCCACCGCCGTCGGCGGCGGTTCGTTTCTGGTCCACGTGGGACACGCCCTGACGGCCATCCAGGCCGGGAGGTGTCGTGTGGCCCTCATTACCTCCGGGCAGAGCAGCTATTCCCGCGTGGGCCAGCCCACTGTCCCACCCGACCCCGCGTCCCCGGCCGGCCAGTTCGAGCTTCCCTATGGCATCTTCGGCCCCACCACGACCTTCGCCCTGGCTGCGCTGCGCCACATGCAACAGTACGGCACCACCAGCGAGCACCTGGCCGAGGTGGCGGTGGCGACCCGCAAGTGGGCCATGTTGCACCCCAAAGCCCTCATGCAAACGCCCATCACCGTGGGGGACGTGCTGACCTCGCGCTGGATCTGCTATCCCTTCCACCTGCTGGACTGCTGCCTCGTGACCGACGCCGGCGGCGCCGTGGTGCTCACCACCGCGGAGCGGGCGCGCGATACCCGCACGCGGCCGGTCCCGGTGCTGGGGGTGGGCGAGGCGACCGAGCACCTGCACATCAGCCAGATGGCGGACCTGACGACCTCCGCTGCTTCCCGGCGCGCCGGGCAGCAGGCTTTCGCTATGGCCGGGGTGCAGCCCCAGGAGATTGACGTCGCCCAGATCTACGACGCCTTCACCTTCCTCCCCAGTGTGGCCCTGGAGGACCTGGGCTTCTGCGGGCCGGGAGAGGGCGGTCCCTTTGTCGCCGGGCAGCGCACTGCGCCCGGCGGGGACTTCCCCATGAACACCAGCGGGGGCGGCCTCTCGTATACCCATCCCGGCATGTTCGGCATGTTCCTCATCATCGAGGCGGTGCGGCAATTGCGGAGCGAGTGCGGCGCCCGCCAGGTCCCCGGTGCGCGGCTGGCGCTGTGCCACGGGTTGGGCGGCGTCTTCGCCGCGGCGGCCACCCTCATCCTGGGAGCGGAATAGTGCGTAACTGAGTGGGAGAGGGCACGTATGGACCACATTACCATGTACGGCACCACCTGGTGCCCCGACTGCACCCGGTCCAAGCGGCTGCTGGACCGGCACCAGGTCCCCTACACCTGGGTCAACATTGACGAAGACCCCACGGCCGCGGCCCTGGTGATGCGGCTGAACCAGGGACGGCGTATCGTTCCGACCATCGTGTTCCCCGATGGCTCGGTGCTGGCCGAGCCCTCCGATCCCGAGTTGGCCCGCAAGCTGGGCTTGGCGTAGCATCTGGGAACCAGGCGAGCGCGGCAGGGACACGAGGCGGGGAGCGTTGCGCGCTGCCGAGCCTCGTGCCCGCTGTTGCCCTTGTCCCTCGATAGCGTATTGCGTACAATAGGGCCACGCCGCCCTCCAGAGTGATCTCTGCATAGGATGGAGGAAGAGCGATGATGATGGACGACGGTGCCCTTGCCGACCTCAAGGTGCTGGACCTGACCTGGCACATTACGGGTCCCTATTGCACCAAGCTGCTGGCCGACTTCGGCGCCGAAGTTCTCAAGATCGAGCGGCCCGACGGGGGCGACCCGGCCCGCCGCCTCGGACCCTTCCCCGGCGACGTGCCCCACCCGGAGCGGAGCGGCCTCTTCCTCCACCTCAACACCAACAAGCAGAGCCTCACCCTCAACCTGAAGTCCCCGACCGGCCGGGGCATCCTGCTGGAGCTGGTCAAGGACGTTGACCTGGTGGTGGAGAGCTTCCGGCCGGGGGTGGTGGACCGCCTGGGCCTGGGCTACGCCGACCTGGCGCGGGTCAACCCGGAGGTCGTCCTCGTCTCCATCAGCAACTTCGGACAGACCGGCCCCTACCGGGACTACGCCCTGACGGAGCTCCTCGCCTATGCTATGGGCGGCGCCATGCACGCCACCGGCATCCCGGAGCGGGAGCCGGTCAAGCTCGGCGCGACCGTCATGCTGATGCAGGCCGGGAACGTGGCCGCCGCGGTGGCGCTGGGGGCCTACTTCGGAAAGAAGTTCCAGGGGGTGGGCCAGCACGTGGACCTGTCCATCCACGAGATCATGGCCGGCAACGTGGACCGCGCCGGGCCAGGGCTGGTCACGACCGCCTTCTCCGGCCAGGGGATGGGGTCCCGCACCCGCCAGCAGGGGCGCACCATCCTGCCCAGCGGCGTCTTCCCCTGCGCCGATGGCTACGTCCAGTTCTCCGGCCTCCAGGCCCACTTCTGGCCCCGGTTCTGCCGCATGCTGGGCCGCCCGAACCTGATCAGCGACCCGCGGGTAGCCGATCCCAATGCCTTCTACGACCTCGACCTGAAGGCGGAGCTGGAGGCGGAGGTCCTGTACCCCTGGCTGTTCCAGCACACCAAGCAGGAGATCATGGAGGCGGCGCAGCGGGAGGGCTTCCCCGGCACGGCCGTCAACACCATGGAAGACATCTTCCGCGACCCGCACTTCCGGGCGCGGGGCTTCTTCACCACCGTGGAGCACCCGCAGGCGGGGGCGCTGGAGTACCCCGGCCCCGTCGCCCGCATGAGCGCCAGCCCGGCCCGCGCCGGGCGTGCGCCCCTCCTGGGCGAGCACAACGAGGCCATCCTGTGCGGAAGGTTGGGGTATTCCAGGGGGGACTTGGTGATCCTGCGGGAGCGAGGAGTGCTTTAGTAGGCTGTTGAAGAACCCCGCCAGGTGGACAGCGCCAGGAACGAAAATGCTACCAGGTAAAGGGCTTTTATAGCGCTTGCTAGCGGTCTTGCTCCCGGCTCTCGGCGTCAAGCCGCTCCTTGAGCCACATGCGGATGAGGGTCTGATAGGGCAGCTCTCGCCGTGCCGCCTCCTGCTTCAGGGCGTCGATCATGGCGACGGGCAGGCGGAGGTTGACCGGCTTCGTGCGCTGGACGTGCAGCGGAGGGATGCGTTCATCCTGCGTTTCCCCCGCGTCCCAGTAGTCGCGGTGCTCGTCCCACCAGCGGGCCTCCTCGGCCGGCGACAGCCCAGGAGGCAGTTGCGGCCTAGTCTTCTTTGACGTGTCGCTCATAGAGTTCCCTTTCGTATGGACGCATCTCCCAACCCGTAAACGGACGGACCGAGCCGCGGGCCTTCTCTTGATAGACGATTGCGAGATACCGCCCCGCGGCCGTACGTCCGAGTACCCGAAAGCGGTCGGGCGCATCGGTGCCGCCGCGTCGTCGGACCAGCGGTCCTGCGAAGAGGTCCTCGACCTCTTCGGGAGTAATGCCGTGGCGAGCCAGGTGCTCGATGTTATCGTCGTCCCACGCAAACTCTACCATCTCTGGTGGACATTGTAGAGACAGGCGCTATCACCGGCAAGGGTTCTGACCGGCCTTGTTTCCCAGGTCACGCATCACCTATGATGCAGCACGTAGCGCTCGATATTCTGGGAGGGAAGACGATGACGACACGCCTACCGCTTGAGGGCATCCGCATCATCGACCTGACTATCGTCTGGGCCGGGCCGTACGCCTCCCTGTTGCTGGGGGACATGGGCGCCGAACTCATCCGGGTGGAGTCCCTCCAGCACCCCGACATCAACACCCGCGGCCAGGTCCGCGTCCCCCCCGCAGCCCTTGCGACGGCTGGGTCCCAGTTCCCGGACCGCACCCCCGGCCCCCGGCCCTTCGAGCGCACCGCCACCTTTAACTACACCGGCCGCCACAAGCTGAGCGTCACCATGGACATCACCCGTCCCAAGGGCCGGGAGATGTTCTTGCGCCTGGTGCGGCAGAGCGACGCCTTGCTGGAGAACAACGCTGCCGGCACCCTGGAGAAGCTGGGCGTCACCTGGGAGATGATGCTGGAGGCCAACCCCCGGTTCATCATCATCACCATGCCCGGCTACGGCAACAGCGGCCCCTACACCTTCTACAAGGGCTACGGGGCCAACGTCGAGGCCGTGGTCGGACACACCTGGCTGCGGGGCTACGCCGACATGGACCCCACCACCACGACCCCGGTGTACCATGCCGACGCCGCGGCCGGGGCCACCGCCGCCTTCGCGCTACTGGCCGCGCTCAACTACCGGACCCGCACCGGCAAGGGCCAGGTCGTGGACATCTCCCAGGCCGAGAACACCATCAACCAGTTGCCCCAGCCCTGGATGGACTACGCCATGAACCGGAGGGTCCAGGGCACCCTGGGCAACCGGCACCCCGGCCGGGCGCCCCAGGGCGTGTACCCCTGCGCCGGGGAGGATAGCTGGGTAGCCATCTCCGTCGGATCTGATGCGGAGTGGGCCGCGCTGTGTGGGGCCATGGGCCGCCCGGACCTGGCCGGGGAGGCGCGCTTTGCCGACGTCGTGGGCCGCATCCGCCACCACGATGCCATCGATCCCCACATCGCGGCCTGGACCGAGGAGCACACCCACTACGAGGTGATGCACACCCTGCAAGCCGTAGGCGTCCCGGCGGGGCCGGTGCTCCAGCAGCCCGAGGTCTTCCAGGACCCACACCTGCGGGCGCGCGGCTTCTTTGAGACGGTGTCCGTGCCGCACCTCGGCACCCACGACTATCCGGGGCCGAGCTTCAAGCTCTCCAAGACCGCGGCCCACATCCGCCGTCCCGCGCCCCGCCTGGGCGAGCACAACGCCTATGTCTACCGGGAGATCCTCGGCGTTACAGAGGATGAGTACGCCGAACTGGTACGGGAGCGCCACATCGGCGACACCTACGACGTACTGCTGTCGCCGGAGTAGGACAATTGTGCTAGAATAGAGGTAAAGCTCTCGTCTCTCACGTTGAGGTGTATCTCTCTAGAAAAGATACTGCCGTTGCCGGCCGCGCCATTCACAGAGGCTGAGATCGCTGCGATCCTTTCCGAACCGATGCGCATTGATGAGTCAGTACGGTGGTTAGGCAAAAGCCATGATGCGTGGGCTGAGGCGACTCTGCGGGTAAAGCACCCGCGGCGTGATATCAGTTTAATGCTAAAGATGACTGTTAATCTCTTTGCTCCCATGAAGTTTTCGATATCTTTATTTCTTAACAATTATCGAATTCGGGCAGTAGATATCAACGGCAACCATGACAACCATCATACTGATCAGAACTCATGGAGGAACCAAACCCATGAGCACTATTGGACGGACGCGTGCCATGGCTCATGGGCTCGCTCCATAGAAGGATTTCCGTCTGATTGGCCAAGAGCATTTGAGGCGTTCTGCGCTCGTCTCGGTATTGAACTTACCGGTAGATGGACTGATCCTCCTCCGGCACAACTGGGACTGGAGGACGTATGAGTAGCATCACGTGTGAGCAAGTTATCCGTGAGCACCTTCAGTCCTTCGGAAGGCGTTTTTCGTGTTACGAGGAAGGGGGGCGGCTGTGGATTGTGTCGCCCTACGCGTTCCTCGACGGTGACCTTCTCGAAATTACGGTGATAGAGTCGCCGTCTGGTGAACTACGCGTTACCGACCTAGGTGAGACGCTCCGACACCTCTCCGATCACGGCTTTGATCCGCGTTCAACCCCGAAGGGAGAATACCTGCTGGCAGAAATTCTCAAGCAGCATGATGTCGATCTCGACCGCGGCATGATCGTCAAGCGAGTGCCGCTCATCGAGGTTGGCACCGCGATACAAGAGGTTCTCACTGCCTCTTTGGCCGTTGCACATCTCCTTTATCTCTCACGTAGCTATCGCCCCGCAACGTTCACCGAAGAGGTTACACATTTTCTCATTGAACAGAAGGTAAAGTTCGAGTCGCGTTACGAGGAGATTGGTCGCACGGGAAGGAAGTACACTATTGATTTCCTTATCCACGGCAAGCAGCGAGAAGTCCTGCTTCAGACGCTCTCCCCGACGGCGCCCAGGGGGGCAACCCCAATGGTGAATGCGGCTTTTCGCTTGTGGTCAGACGTTGTGAACGGTCGCTGGCGTGGAACCCTCCTCGACGACCGTTTTATACAATGGCGGCGTGAAGACGTTTTGCTTCTTGAAGGGGTGAGTGAGGTTTACCGATGGACGCAGCGAGAAGAAGCATTCCATAAGGTCTTGATGGAAGTGTAACCTATAGAAAAATAGAAACAACTCCAGGAGGATGGCATGGTGGACTCGCCTACGGCGCCGGTCTCGATGGTCTCCCAGGGGCTCTTGAGCTACATGGCCGGGGAGGGTGGCTATGAGCAGGTCGCCTTCTGGTATGACCGCGCGACGGGGCTGCGGGCCATCATCGCCATCTACGACACCACCCTGGGCCCAGCCCTGGGCGGCGTCCGCATGTACCCCTACCCCACCGAACAGGCGGCGGTGCTCGACGTGCTGCGCCTGGCCAAGGCGATGGCCTACAAGTCGGCCGCGGCGGGCATCAATCTGGGCGGCGGCAAGGCCGTCATCATCGGCGACCCGGCCAGGGATAAGAGCGAAGCCCTCTTCCGCGCCTTCGGGCGCTTCGTCCACTCCCTCAACGGCCGCTACTACACCGCCACCGACGTGGGCACCACCCCCGAGGACATGGTCTTCATCCGGCAGGAGACTCCCTTTGTGGCCGGGCTGCCCGAGGTCATGGGCGGCGGCGGCGACACCTCGGCCAACACCGCCCTGGGCATCTGGGAAGGGCTCAAGGTGTGTATCCAGGAAGCGCTGGGCCGTGAGACCCCGGAGGGGGTGCGGGTGGCGGTGCAGGGCCTGGGCAAGGTGGGCTATCGCCTGGTGGAGTACCTGGTCACGGCCGGGGCGCGGGTCACGGTGACCGATGTGGACCCGGCGCGCCTGCGCCGGAGCACCGAGCGCTACCCGGTCACCGTCGTACCGCCAGAGGCCATCTACGACGTCGAGTGCGACGTCTTCTCCCCCAACGCGCTGGGGGCGGTCCTGAACGACCACACCATCCCCCGGCTGCGCTGCGCCATCGTGGCGGGCGGGGCCAACAACCAGCTTGCCGCGCCCCACCACGGCCGGATGCTGCACCAGCGGGGCATCCTCTACGCCCCGGACTACGTCATCAACGCCGGGGGCGTGATCAACTGCTACGACGAACTGGAGGGCTACCGCCCCGAGCGGGCCGCGGCCCGTACCCGCACCATCGCGCACACGCTGGCCCAGGTCATCGCGCTGGCCCGGTCGGAGGGCCTGCCCACCGCCGACGCCGCCGACCGGTTGGCCGAGGAGCGCATGCGCACCATCGGCGCGGTACACCGCACCTACCTGCGACCGTAGCCCCGTCCCCGCTCCCTGCGCTTGGGGACGCCCTTATGCCCGCGCGCTCCGGGGAGTTGCCTGGGGGGAGCCGGTGGCCGGCGCAGGTGGCAGGCCGTCGTGCGGCGCGCAGTGTGGTATACTGAACGGGGCGCAGACTGCGCGCACTCCTGCCCAGGGACAACAGCACATGGCCCTGCCCCCTCCCGAGCACCCGCTACCCGCCGACCAAGCTGCAGGCTACCCTGTCGGGGAAAGCCCTTCCCCCTTCCGCGCCTGGGCGCAGAACGGCGCCGGCGCCGCCCCCAGTGGTGAGGACGAGGACGAAGCGGGCGCGGCCTTGACCGAACACCTGGAGGAGTTACGCGCCCGTATTATCAAGGCCCTGATTGCTGTGGCCGTGGGCACCGTGGCCGGGGCCTTCCTGGCCTTCCCCGTGTTGGAACTGCTCAAGAGCCGGGTGGAGGGCGTCGAGCTTATCCGCACCCAGGTCACGGAGATGCTGACCACCTATATGAAAATTTCGGTGGTGCTGGGCATCATCTTCGCCATGCCGGTCATCCTCTACCAGGGGATCATGTTCGTGGTCCCCGGCCTGACCCGGCAGGAGCGGCGCTTCCTGTTCATTATGCTTCCCGCGGCGGTGCTGTCCTTTCTCATTGGTGCCGCCTTCGCCTTCTTCGTGCTGTTGCCCCCCGCCCTGTACTTCCTGGTCCACTTCGGCGAAGAATTCGTCAAGCCGCTTATCCGCGTCGGGGACTATGTCTCGGTCATTACCTCGCTGGTGTTCTGGGTAGGTGTCGCCTTCGAGACGCCCGTGGTCATCTTCCTGCTGGCGCGGGTAGGCGCGGTCACTCCCCAGCGCTTGGTCGCGTACCGCCGCTATGCCGTCGTGGGCGCCTTCTTGCTGGGCGCTATCATTACCCCCACCTTCGACCCCATTAACCAGACCCTGGTCGCCCTCCCCCTCATCGCCCTGTACGAGTTCGGCATCCTGCTGGCCCGGCTCGCCGTCCGCCAGCGGGCCAAAGCTCTGAGCGCCTAAACTAAAGCCAAGGTGCAACCGGCAGGCCCGCTGCGGTATGCTCTCAGGGACAGCACGACCGGACGGGAATCGGCGATGAACGAACTACCGCATGCGTTGGAGCGCTGGGCCTTGGATGTCGGCCAGGTGCGCCGGCAGAGGTAGCGGACCCCGACGCTCCGGGCACGGGAACGCTGGCATGCGCGGTGGCGGGCACTCCAGAGCTGGCCCAAAGTGCGGGTCGCAGCGGCGCTGGGGCGCGACCCCCAGACCAGCGGCGACGGGCTGGCCGCTTGCTGCCAAGACGGTCCTGCGGGCCTGGCCTTGGTGCCGACCGGGGGTTCCCCCCCGCCCGGAACGCGGACCAGCAAGCGACCCTCACGGCGGCGGTCTCGCGCCCGCCCGCCGAAGCGGGGAGCAATCGGGCGGACGGGAACGGGAAGGTGGTGCGTCAGTTGGTGCAGGAACGCTTCGGGATCAGGCGCTGGCGCCGCAGCCGGAACTCCCTGCACCGGCTGGGATTGGTGGTGCAGCGGCCCCAGCAACGCTTGCTGCCGGCGGACAGCGCCAAGCGGGAAGCGTTCGTGGCAGGGTACGCCGCCTTGCGGGTGGCAGCGCAGACGACCGGGGCCAAGCCCTGCTGTGCCGATGAGGCGCACACCTCCGCCGCTGCCGACCTGCGTGGGAAGTGGGTGTTCAAGGGACAGCCCGCTCTGGCTGCTGCGACCCGCCCACGCTACGGCGAGCCGGCCAGCTCCTCCGCTGCGGTCTGCCTGGAGACGGGTGCGGTGGCGGGAATGCCGTTGCCAGGCAACAGCACCGCCCAGACCGCCACCGCCTGCTTGCCGCAGCTGCGGGCGCAGCATGCCGAGCCGCTGGTGGGCTTCTGGGACAACGCCCCCGCCCACGGGGGCGAGGCGATCCGTGCCGACCTGCGGCGGCGGCTGGTGCGGTGGCCCGCCTCGAACCCGGACTGCAACGCCGACCAAGCGATCGGGGACGGGGTGCGGGAGGAGGTCACGGCCCATACCTGCTTGGGCACGGCGGCGAAGGTGCGCGAGCACGCAGGCTGCCTTCTGCATCGGCCGGATCCGGCGCCAGGAGGAGGTGAAGCGGCGCTGCCGTACCAGCTTGCAGGCGCGGGCCGCTGCCCTGGACGCCGTAGCTCCGGCCACGGCGATCCGCGAAAACGCTCCCCAGGGCGATCCCCCTGGGCTTCAGTTTAGGACTACTGTTCTGTCAGGCATAAACTGATGGGTGCGACTGCCGCCGTGAACGGCGGGCCCGCCCTTCAGGGCGGCGGGATGGAACCCATCAAAACAGGATTGACAGACCACTACAGTTCCCCTTGTCGTCTTAAGCGGCGACGTTTATGGCAGGCTTGGGCGACCTGCTGATGGCGTCGCCGCCAGCGGGACCACACCGTAATGTCGTCCGGGGTGCGGACGCCCGCCCAGAGGAGCCGGACCAATTCCCGTCGCTGCCATAGACTGCATCGCCCGTGACCCAGGCCGCCGGGACGCCCGCACCCAAGGCCCGCTCCCGCAGCGTCAGGGCCAACGCTGGCTTGGTGCGGTACGCCACCGCCGCGAGGATGCCCGCCTTGCCGCACCGCTCCCGGTCTGCGCACCACTCTTTGGGCAGGAAGAGTGCTCGGTCCAACGCCACCTGGCCCCTGGGGCTGGCATACCCCAGGAACACCCCCACCTGGCAGTTGGCAATCTTGCCCAGCGTGCCGCAGTACCGGCCGGCCACCCCGACCGAGTGCTTCCCCTGCGGGGGAAAGCCGGTTGCAGCGACGACCAGGACGCCTTGGGGATCACCGAACGGTGCCACGGCGTACCGGCGCAGGTCATCCCGCACGGCATCAGGGTCCCAGCCGTAGCGGTCGAGCACGCACTGCATGCCCCGCGGGTGGGAGTAGCCCACCTGCTCCGCCAGTTGCCAGCCGTTCTTGCGCTCCACTTCAGCAATGAGGCCGCGCAGGGAGTCGGCGGCGTGCCGATGGGCTTCCGGGCGCCGAAAGTGCGGGCGGAGGACGGTGGCTGTTTGATCGACCAGCGCCGCGGCGTGCTGCGCCACGGAGAACTCACGCGAACACGAACAGGCCTGCGCTCCCATGGTGCTGACCTCCTCAGGTCACCAGAACGCCAATCCCCCATAAGGGGAACGGTACTAAGCTAGACTTTATCCATTGTAGATAGGAGGCAAGAAGGCAGGTACCCTTAGCTCACACCCTTACCTCCCTAGCAATGGGTGAGCCTTGTGTGACCTGCCCACCCCTATCTTAAGTGTTCTTGCCCCCTTTGCGCTAGCGTTTAGTTCACGGGTCTGGCCATGGGCCATGGTGCTTCTGGTAGGCGCAATTTTAGCTCCCGGCCAACGCACGGTGGCGAGCGTGTTGCGGGTCATGGGTCTGCAGGCCGAACGGCAGTTCCAGAAGTACCATCGGGTGCTCAACCGGGACCGGTGGTCCAGCCTCCAGTTGGGACGGGCCCTGTTGTTGCTCGTGGACCGTACCTTTCTGCCCGCCGGTGTGCGGCTGCTCATCGGCCTGGATGACACCGTGGAACGCCGCCGCGGCGCCAAAATCGCTGCCCGCGGCATCTCTCGCGACCCGGTGCGCTCCAGCAAGGAGTTCTTCGTCAAGACCAGCAGTTTGCGCTGGGTATCCTTGCAGGCGCTGGTCCCGATTCCCTGGGCGCAGCGGGTCTGGGCGTTGCCCTTTCTGACCGTGCTGGCACCATCGGAGCGCTACCACCAGGAACGCGGCCGCCGCAGCAGCGATGCGGTGCTGGAACTGTTGCATCGCTGCGCTCGCCTGGCCGAGCCCATCACGGTCGTCAGCCGGCTGCGCCTGGATGCTCGGTGGTTCGACCCGGCACCGGAACGCACGCCTGGTACTCCTGGCCGTCCCCCGGTAAAGGGAAAGCGGCAGCCCACCCTGGGGCAGCGGCTGCAGGACCCTAGCGCGGCCTGGCAAGCCCAGGAGGTGCGCTGGTACGGCGGTGTGCGCCGTGCCGTCGAGTTGGCGACCGGCACGGCGGTCTGGTACCATCCCGGCCTGCCGCCGGTACCGGTCCGCTGGACTCTGGTGCGAGACCCGCTGGGCAAGTTTGCGTCCCAGGGGCTCCTCTGCACCGACCTAACGGTGAGCGCTCCACAGATGGTGGAGTGGTTTGTCCTGCGCTGGCAGGTGGAAGTGACTGTCCACGAAGTCCGGGACCACCTGGGGGGTGAGACCCAGCGGCAGTGGTCCGACCTGGCCATCCTGCGCACCACGCCAGCCTTGTTAGGGCTGTTTTCCCTGGTTACGGTCATGGCCCATCACCTGCTCCAACAGGGGATGCCGCTGCGGACCGCAGCCTGGTACACCAAGCCGCTGCCCACCTTCGTCCATGCGTTGGCGCTGGTGCGCCAGGAACTCTGGCCCGTAAGGGTTTCTTGTACCTCGGCTCAACCATCGACCACGATAGAAATACCTCAGGCCTTATGGCAGCGCATCACCAATACGCTCGCCTACGCGGCGTGAGTTTGGATAAAGTCTAGTGTTCTGTCAGCCGTGAACTGATGAGTGAGACCGCCGCCGTGAACGACGGGCCCGCCCTTCAGGGCGGCGGGGTGGAACCCATCACCGGAGGATTGACAGGGCACTAGCTAAGCTCAACTTTATCCAAACAGCTGGCCCAGATGCGGGCCTCGGTGAGTTGCGCGAAAACCGTGCTGGGAATTTGCACCAGTCGGGTGCCGCCGTGGACCGGGAGGAACGTCCTGCTCCTTTGCTCTCGCGTTCCCGGCCCTCCAGCGCCAGGGTAGCGCTGCCGGTGGGGAACTCCTGGGTATACCAGGCTGCGGTGCGGACCGGGCACGGTGGGCCCTGGAGCAGGTGATGCGCAAAGAGGGTGACCAGCGCATACAGGCCCAGGAGGGCGGGCGTGGTCCGCAGGAGAGCAAGGTCCGCGGGGGCCAGCACCGTGAGCAAGGGCACGGCCCACCCCCGCTGTGCCCAGGGTAGGGCGACCAAGCGTGGCCGGGACAGCCCACGGAGGCCGCTGACCGTGACGAAGACCCCCTTGCAGGAGCGCACCGGGTCCCGGTAGCTGCCCGTGGCCGCGGTCTTCGGGCCGCGACCACGCTCACAGTGGTCACCCCTGCCGCTGATGAGCGGAGCCGCGGCGGGCCGCAGGCCGCCCGGAGCAGGCCCCGCCGCAAGCGGCGCAGCTGCCGGTTGGACCAACGGGCCCGGTTGAGCACCCGGTGCTCGGTTGGCCAGTGGCGCCGGTGCAGGCAGTCCATGACCCGCAGGACGGCAGCGACGGTGCGAGCACCGGGCACGAGCAGCGCGCCGATCAGGAACACCAGCACTATTGCCCCAATGGATAAAGTCGAGCCGAGAGGTAGGCCGTCGGCCCCGTCCTGGGAGCTCCCACGCTCGGTGGGGAGCGATGCGGCTGGCCGATCCGTCTGGAGGGGGTGCCCAGTGGGACTGCGCCGTTCCCGGCCCTGGCAAGGGCTGCTCCAGCTACCGCTGCTCCTGGCGGTCGTCCTCGCCATCGTCGCTGATCCACCCCCGCGGCCGACCCACGCGGCGTCGCCCACCGACCGCGTGGGCAAGATCCGCTGGGCCTATCACATCGGCTACGATCCCCGCTCGTTCGAGTCCCTGTCCGCGCACATCGCGGACCTGGACTACGTCTCGCCCTACTGGTATCGCGTGGACGGCCAGGGCAACCTGGTCAGCACCCTGGAGGCCGCCGACCGCAACCGGGACGCCGTGGCCGCGCTGGCCCGGCGCCACGGCGTCAAGCTGGTCCCCATGATCAAGAACAGTGTTGACCGCGCCGACTTCCACGCGGTCCTGGCCGACCCTGCCCTGCGGAGTCAGACCGTGGACCGCCTCGTGGCCCTGGCGGTGGAGCACGGCTACGACGGTATCCACATCGATTTCGAGGACATCAACCCCGAAGACCGGCCCCACCTCACCGCGTTCATGGCGGCCCTGGCCCCGGCCCTGCGGGCCAGGGGCAAGCTGGTGACCCAGGCCGTGGCGGCCAAGCCGCGGAACCTGACCACCGGATGGGCCGGCCCCTACGACTACGCCGCGCTGGCCCCCCACAACGACCTGGTGGTGCTGATGGCCTACGGCTACGGCACGGGCCGTCCCCAGCCCACCGCGCCCTACGCCTGGGTGGAGGGCAGCGTCGCCTTCGCGGCCTCGCAGATGGGGCCGGAGAAGGTGCTGCTGGGGGTGGCCTGGTACGGCTACGACTGGAACCTCACCGCGGGCGGGGTCACCTCGCTGCGCTGGAGCGATGCCGCGCGGCTGATCGAGACCTACCGGCCCCAGGTGCGCTGGGACCCGGAGCAAGAGACGTCCACCTTCCGCTACGAGGCCGACGGCCAGGCCCACGAGGTCTGGTTTGAGAATGCCCGCAGCGTGGATGCGCGGCTCGATCTCGTCTTCAAGTACGGGCTGGCGGGGGCCGCGGGCTGGCGGCTGGGCCACGAGGACCCGGCGGTGTGGGAGTCCTTCCGGGCGCGTCTGGGCTACCAGGTGTGGTATCTGGCGGAGGGCTGCACCTGCGCCCCCTTCCACACCTGGGTGCTGGTCATGAACCCCAACCCCCGTCCGGCCAACATCGTGGTCACCTGGATGCTGGAAGGCGGGGAGACCCGGCGGAGCACCTACACCCTGGTGCCCACCTCCCGCCTGAGCATCTTCGCCAACCAGGTGCTGCCCGGCGTTGCCTTCGCGACCAGGGTGGAGGCCGATGCGCCGGTGCTGGTGGAGCGGGCCATGTACTTCGGCCACGACGGACACAACGCGCCGGGGGTGACCGCGCCCCGCTACCGCTGGTACCTGCCGGGCGGGAGCACCCGCGCCACTACCCACACCTGGGTGCTGCTCATGAACCCCAACCCCCAACCGGCGCAGGTCACGCTCACCCTGATGCGGGACGGGGGCGCGCCGCCCGTGGTGCGCCGGTACGACCTGGCGCCGACCTCCCGCCTGAACGTCTTCCTGAACGAGGTGCTGCCGGGGGAGGAGGTCGCGGTGCAGGTGGAGGGCGACCTGCCCGTGGTGGCCGAGCGGGCCAGCTACTTCGGGGGTGGCGGCCACGCCTCCCAGGGCGCCTTCCTCAGCGCCCGGACCTGGTACCTGCCGGAGGGCTACACCGGCCACACCAGTGACCTGATGCTGATGAACCCCAATCCGCAGCCCGCCGCGGCCACGGTCACCCTGATGCTGGAGCAGGGCGCGCCCGTGGTGCGGACCTACCAGCTCGCGCCCACCAGCCGCACCACGGTCCGGGTCAACGGCCTGCTGCCACCCACCACGCCCTACGCGGCGCAGGTGGACGCCGACCTGCCGGTGGTGGCGGAGCGGGCCTCGTACTTCTTCGCCGGCCCCGCCGGGCACAGCTCCCTGGGGGTGACCGCGCCGGCCTTCTCCTGGTTCCTGGCGGAAGGCTCGACGGGCAACCCCTTCCAGGAGTACGTGCTCATCGTCAACCCCAACCCCCGCCCGACACGGGTGCGCCTGACCTTCATGAAGGAGGACGGGACCGCCGTCGTGCGGGAGTGGGACATCGGGCCGCAGGCGCGCTCCACCGCCTTCGTGAACCAGATGGTGCCGAATACGGCTGCCGTCTCGGTGCGGGTGGATGCTACCCTGCCGGTGGTGGCGGAGCGGGCCATGTACTTCGGCGGGGGTGGGCATGATAGCGTAGGGGTGCCGCAGTAAGCGTTGTGCCGGGGAGTCTCCTGCGCACTGCGCGCACGAAAGCGTGTGGGCCAGCGGGAGAGCGGGCGCGCCTGGTGTCATGCTGAAACTGGAGGCTGAAGCATCCTTCCTCCCCGTCGCGGCCCCCCACTCCGGGCGAGCCAGGGGAACACGACCATAACTCCTACGGAAAGCAGCCAGAGGACGCGGCTCACGGCAGCGCTCTCGGTCCCCACGGAGAAGAACCACCCCGCCAACCTCAGCGCAGAGTTCGGGCCATCACCCGGTAGATCATGCAGCGCCACCGTCACCGTTGCACCGGACACCAGCGCCAACAGCACTGGAGTGACCAGGCGTAGCAGGCCCAGTGTCCCTGCTACCAAGGCCGCGGTCCGTGTCCGCTGCTGTGGTGCCCGTGACCAAAGGAACGGGACCAGGTTCAGCAGCCCCGGCGCCAGGGACAGCAGCACCAGCGGGGCCGGACAGCCCAGCCCGGCATCAAGCAGCACGCACGACGGCAACGCCTGCACCAGCAGTGACAGGTGCAGTGGTACCGTCACCGCCGGGACCGCCAGGACCCACAGGAAGGGCCACACCCACCCGTGCAAGAGGGGAGATGGACCGAGCACCTGAAACGGTGTGCGGGCCCGGCGTGCTCGGTGTCCCTCCATTGTCCTATCCCCTCGACCTCATGCCTACGGCCTCATCTGAGACCGCACTAGGGCCTGTTTGCAAATCATCCATAGTGTGGAAAGATACTCTATGTCTGTCATTCTGAGCGCAGCGAAGAATCCGTACTCCGGAGCTACGGATTCTTCGCCTCCGCTCCGCTGCGGCTCAGAATGACAGAACCCATCCAGGGCAATCGCATTATGAGCCGAAGAGGACGCTCAGCAGGTAGTGCTCATCCCAGCCGGCCTTGAGGCGCCTGC
>JACQUQ010000123.1 GCA_016210175.1 Chloroflexota bacterium
AAGCTGGCAAAAAAGGAGCCGTCCGCCGCTGGCACCGCCAGCCCCACCCGCCGGGCCGCGCCGTCCCAGGTGATGGGCAGCACCTGGCCCGCCTGCCCCACAAAGCCGGTCCCCTGGGCGCTGATGATGGTGCCCGCCGGGGCCGCACTCGGCGCCAGCGTCACCTGCCCGACGCTCCCTTGTACGGCCAGGGACGGACCGGACGGCATGCTGGTGAGGTTGTCGCTTCCGGTCGTTGCGATACGGGCAGCGCGGGTGGCGAAGGTGGGTGAAAACTCGGCGGCGAGCGAGGCAAAGGGGAGCAACGGGAAGAGCAGGGCCGCAGCAACAAGGAGACCAAAGGAGCCGCGGCGCCACCGCGGTGGCATGCGCTGCACCAACCGGAAGGCCCTGATGATAGTATCCCAGCTTGTCATGGCCCGCTCCTTGCGAGGATGCGTATCGCCCTCTTCCCTCCCCCTCGCCGCACCGGGCGCGTACGAGGAGGCCATGCCGGGTCACTGTTCAAGCAGGAGGGTCCCCTGGGGAAAGGGGGACGAGGGGGGAGGTCCGCTCGCAGTGCAGGAAGAAACTCCACCATGCTGCACGCTATCCGGGTACCGTTGGTCATAGGGCGTCACGCCACGACGCGGCCGCCAGGCATGCGGGGAACCAGCACGTTCCACCCGTGCGGAGAGCAGGCATCATGCACTCATAGTCTCGGTACCCAGGAGCGCACCACACGAGCGGGCGCAGTGCTCTGTCACGGGTGAATTGCTGGGTGGTAGGGGCGGGTTTGAAACCCGCCCCTCCTGAGCGGTATCCCTCACATCACGGGTGACAGAGCATTAGGGTGTCCTGAAGCTCCAGGACTCCGACCAGTCCACCGGGGTCCCATCCCCCTGGACCCGCGGCCGTACCCGCCAGGAGTACGTCTGGCCCCCTTCCAAGGCAAAGTCCCCAGGCACCGACCAGCTATTGGGCGGGCTGGCCTCGCCTCCGTGTACCAGGTTCCAATAGACCGACGCCGTGGCCAGCGCCGGGTCGGTCTTGAACTCAGGGTCTGCACTCAGCTGTACCTCATAGTAGAAGACCGCCGCGTTGGTGTTCGCCCACTGCAAGGTCGGCGTCCGGCTAGCCACGCTGGTAGTGGGCGCGGGGCTGACCGGCGCAATGGTGGCGCTGGTGGGCGGTGCGGTGCGGAAGCTGCCGCTCACGTAGGCACTCCAACCGGCGTCGTCCTTTCCCAGGGGCGTCGTCACCGGGCTGGTGCGCACCCGCCAGGTATACGTCATCCCCGGCAGCATGATGTACGGACCCTGTCCAAATACCGGCGCCGGCACCGGGAACTGCGCGGCCTGGACCAGGTCGGCGCGGCCAATGATGAGGTCGATGGCCGGACCATCCAGGTTGAAGGGCAGCACCTGGATCTGGTACTGGGCGGTGTTGGGCGGGTTGGTCCAGGAAAGGGTGGTCCCCAACCCGAAGACGATCCCGTCCGGCGGCCCGGTCAAGTTAGTGGGTGTGGGCAGGTCCACCATCAGGGCGAACAGGCTGGTCTGCGTCGTCGTGGCCCGCAGCGTACGGGTTGCGGTATCCACCGTGGTCGGGAGGGCGTGCCAGGTCGCGGTTGCCGCGTCGTAGCGGTACACCCGCAGGCGGGCCGGGTCGCCACCGGCCAGGCGCACATCCGCATCCTGGTACGACACGACCAGCTGGAGCCCCTGGGCAAACTGGGTCACCGCGGCGCCGCTGGCATCGGTCAGGTTGAGGGTGAAGACGGTGCTGCCGGGCAGCGCACCCTCGGGCGGCGCGGCGGAGGACGGTACGCTGGAAGCGGCCACCTTCACCGTCAGCGTCGTGGATGCGGTGGTAGCGCCCGCCGGGACGGTGACGGTCACGCCGTCTGCGCTCACCGATCCGCCGGTGGCAGTGTTCACGATCCCGGTGCCGGGCGTCACCGTCGCGCTGGGGGTCGCGGTCGCGGTCGGCGAACCCCCGCCGCCGCTGCCGCCGCTCCCTCCGCCGCCGCTCGGCGTGGTCGCGGTCGGCGTTGCCCCGCCACTGGTCCCTGTCACCGTCACCACGCTATCCTGGGTATTCACGGTCAGCAACTGCCCGCCCAGGGCTGCCTCGTTTGGCCCCACCACGCGCACACTGGCGGAGCCTGCCGCCTTCCCCCGGAACTGGATCGTAGCCAGGGTGAAGCTGCCCGAGACCGGGGCCTGGCCCGGGGCCAGCCCCGCGACAAAGCGGATCTGGCCCTGCGTACTGTCCACCTGGTTCCATATGATAGTGGGAAGTGTCGTGCCGGGCGTTATCTGGACACCGCCGGTTGCAGGGTCCGCGTCCAGCACCTCCAGGAGCGCGGTGGGGTAGCCGACGACGGCATCCACGGCATCGAGCGACTGGTCCCCGGCGTTGACGCGCAGCGTGAGAGTAAGATCACCCCCTACCGATACGCTCGCGCTGGCGGGCTCGACCGCCAGGGTGATGGCGCCGTGGGCGCCCTCCGCACGGGGCGGCCGACCCGCGTAGAGCCCGCCCAGCGCGAACACCAGGGCCAGCCCAGTCAGCAGGGCCGGTAGCATCTTATGGCGCATCGTCGGAGCCCTCCCGGTTTCTGCTGGCCCGCCATGCGCGCGAGCCGGTCTGGTGGTCGTCGCCCAGGAGTCTCTCGTGACTTTAAATGCTCCCATACCTCATGTCAAGAGCTATTTCTCGCGTGCAAATCACTCGCTTTATCCTTAGCATACCGCAGCCCCCGATAGGGGGAGGTGCCTCCGGGAGCGGCGGTTTCCCGCTCCCGGAGGTTGCAGCGAGGGTAAAAGGTGTGGCTACCCCCTAGCCCCTCCCCGAAGTGGGGGGCCAGGGGGTGGGGTGTTTTCACCCCTTACGGTGTCGGGAAGGGGTTGCCGTTGCTGGCCGCCACCGCAGCGCCCGTGCTCCCAAACCGGCTCACCACGATGGAGAAGTCCACGATGCTCACCCGCCGGTCCCCGTTCAGGTCCGCCCGGAAGGCCATGATGTCCGGGTTGGTCCAGGCAGGATGCGTGTTCGTCTTCCCAAAGTGCGTCACGATGAGCGAGAAGTCCGTCACCGATACCCGCCCATCCGCATTGGTGTCCCCCGCCAGCGTGATGTTGAAGGGCGCCGTCATGGCCGGGGCCAGCCCCACCGCCGTGGCCTCCAGCGCATACGATCCTCCAGGCTGGTTCACGGTGCAGCCCGCAAACACCGCCACCCCGTTCACCACTACCGCACTCGTGACCCCCTCCACGGTCTGGGCGCAGGTCAGGAGGGACCCCAGCGGCCCGTTCAGGGCCAGCGTGACCACGGTGGTGTTATCGCTGGTGCGCGTGTTGCCCTGGATGTCCTTGACCGCCACCACCGGCTGCACCCCCAGGGCGAAGCCCGCCGCGCCCCGCACCGGCTGCGCCGTAAACACCAGGCGGTAGTTGCTCACCTCCACCTGCCCATCGCGCAGCGTGGCCGTTACGACCTGCCCCTGGTAGGACACTTCCACCCCCGTCGCGTCGAAGATCAGGGGGTGCGTCCCCTCCATCAGCCCCTGGAGCTTGATAGTTGCTAGCAAGATAGAGCCGCTGGGCGCCGGTTGGCTCGCACCCCGCCCCGCCGCAAACTCGATGACGCCCGTCGTGGGATCCACCCGGTTCTGGAGCACCTGCCCAAAGTCCGGGCCCGGCACCAGTTGCACCCCGTTGGTGGCATTCTCATCCCCATCCACCACCTGGAGGTTCTCTATGCCGTAGGTGAGCCGCACCTGCACCCCATCGAGGAGTTGACCCGCCTCCACCCGGATGGCAACGTCCATCGGCCCCGCATCGATGTTGGTGCGCAGCGTCTCCGGGCTCAGGCGGATGAGCACCGACACCGCCGAGGCGGTGAACTGCACCTCTTCGCCCGTGTCCAGGGTGTCCCCGTCGCCGTTGAGGTCGCTGCGGGCTGCCACGGTGTAGCTGCCCGGCTTGTCGCCCAGGGTGAAGCGCACCGCGGCCTTGCCGTCCCCATTGGTGGTGGTATCCAGGATCTCCAGGGCCTGGCCGGTGGCCCCCGCCGGTGCGGAGACGATGGACCAGGAGACCGGATGCCCGGTCACCGGGCCGCTGGCGTCGTTGACCTGGACCACGAAGGGATCGCGCAGGGGCAGGGTGGTTCCCCCCGTCTGGCCGTCACCGCTCACCGGGGTCATGCTCTTGGCGCTGGGCGTGGTCCCGCCACCAGACGCGACCACATTGAAGGGTGCGCTGTCCCCCGGTTGCAGACCGGTTTCTATCGCCTCGTTGGGAATGGTGTCATCGTCCGCACGCAGCACCACGCCGGTCTCGGCGATGCTGTAGGTCACCCCGCTGATGGTCGCCGAACTGGTCGCCGGTGCGATGCTCCCCGTGAAGGTGCCGCCCAGGCTACCGGTCCCAGTCTGCACGAAGAGGTTGATATTCGTTGCCAAGTCAACGTTGGTCGGGTTGCCCGCATCGTCCTGGGCCTCCACCATCACGTCGAAGGACTGGCCGGCCGTGGGGCTGGACGGGGTGATGGCTGTAATGGCCAGCTTGGTCGGCCCAGCGGCCGTCACCGTGAAATCGCTCGTGGTCGATTGGATATCGGTGGGCTCCATTCCGCTCACGGTAATCGGCCCCGTGGTGGCACCGGTGGGCACAATCGTCGTAATCGTTCCGTCATCAACCACGGTGAAAGACGCCGACGCTCCGCCACCGAACGTTACCATCATGATAGTGGTCGTGAGAAAACCCAAGCCCGTGATCGTCACCTCGGTGCCGGGCGGGCCGGACTTGGGGTTGAAATCGGTGATGCTATGCATGGCCTCGGCTGGCCCCGGAGCAAGTGGGGTCGTGGGCGGGACCAGCACTGAGAGGGGAAGCGACGCCAGGACCAGGAACAGCGCCGCCAGGATCCGCAGGGCCAGACCCTGGACCCGGCGCACGACTGGGGCAACCCGCACTCCTCCTGGGGAGCCCCTCCCGCGAGAAGACCGCTTGACCGCCGCAAAAAACCGCCTGGGTGACACACCATAGCGCGCAAACACGGCAGGACCTCCCATCTGGTGCCTATGCCTACCCTGGGACCATCCGAAGACACGGCGCCGGCCCGCAGACCGGACGGTGTCGTGGGGCACGGACTATCCGCACGCGCGGGACCTCAGGCCGGAGTCGCAGATGGAACCCCTTCCACGGGGGTCCTGCCGGGGTCGCTCCCGTGATCCAGGACCCGGAGGGGTGCGAGCACCGCTCCCCCCGACCCACGCGCCCGGCGGAGCGGGGGAACCGCCTCCCCCTGCGCGTCTCAGGGAGAGGGAGGCGGTCTGGGGTATCTTCGCACACCCTCGCAGGCCTTATCCGAGTCGGGCGGCAGCGTCGCCTCTCGGTAGCTAACGGCAGTAGCATAGGCCGATCGCACACTGTTGTCAACGAGAGGTGTGATCAGCCTCACATTTGACGGGATAGCGCCGCTTAGGGTGCCGGGAAGGGGTTGCCATCGCTGGCCGCCACCGCAGGGCCGGTGCCCCCGAACCGGCTCACCACGATGGAGAAGTCCACGATGCTCACCCGCCGGTCCCCGTTCAGGTCCGCCCGGAAGGCCGTGATGGCCGGGTCCGTCCATGCCCCATGCGCACTTGTCTTCCCAAAGTGGGTCACGATGAGCGAGAAATCGGCGATGGACACCCGGCCGTCCCCGTTGGTGTCCCCCGCCAGGGTGATGCTGAAGGGCGCCGTCAAGGCCGCGGACACCCCCTCGGCCGTGGCCCCCAGGGAGTAGCCGTCCCCAGGCTCGTCAAGCGTGCAGCCGGAGAAGACCGCCACTCCGTTCTCCACTACCGCACGCGTGACTCCCTCTACGGTCTGGGCGCAGGTCAGGGGCAGGGGCCCGGCGGGCTCGGCCCCGAACCCCATGAACAAGGTCAGCGTGACCACCGTGGTGTTATCGCTGGTGCGTGTGTTGCCCTCGATGTCCTTGATGGCCACCACCGGCTGCACCCCCAGCCCAAACCCCGCCGCGCCCCGGATGGGCTGCGCCGTGAACACCAGCCGATAGTTGCTCACCTCCACCTGCCCATCGCGCAGCGTGGCCTCCACCACCTGCCCCTGGTAGGACACTTCCACCCTCGTCGCGTCGAAGCCCAGGGCGTGGGTCCCCTCCGTCAGCCCCTGAAGCTTGATGGTCGCCAGCAGGATGGAGCCGCTGGGCGCCGGCTGGCTCGCACTGCGCCCCGCCGCAAACTCGATGACGCCTGTCCCCGGGTCCAGGGGGTCGTCTTGAAGTACCTGGTTTTGCAGCACCTGCCCGAAGGCCGTGCCCGGCACCAGTTGCACCCCGTTGCTGGCGTTGTCATCGGTATCTACCACCCGGAGGAACGCCGTGCCGTAGGTGAGGCGCACCTGGACGCCGTCGATGGGCTGACCGGCCTCCACCCGGATGGCGACGTCCATCGGCTCCGCACCAACGTTGGTGCGCGCTGTCTCCGGGCTCAGCCGGGTGAGTACCAGCACTGCCGTGGCGGTGAACTGCACCACTTCACCGGTGTCCAGGGTGTCCCCGTCGCCGTTGAGGTCGCTGCGGGCCGCCACGGTGTAGCTGCCCGGCTTGTCCCCCAGGGTGAAGCGCACCGCCGCCGTGCCATCCCCGTTGGTGGTGGTATCCAGGATCTCCAGGGCCTGGCCGGTGGCCCCCGCCGGGAAGGAGACGATGGACCAGGAGACCGGGTGCCCCGTCACCGGAACCGACCCGTTGGCATCAGAGACCTGGACCACGAAGGGGTCGCGCAGTGGCAGGGTGGTTCCACCCGTCTGGCCGTCGCCGCTCACCGGGGACATAGTCTTGGCGCTGGGCGCGGGCGGCGCTGGAGTGAGCGTGGCGAGCGCACAGGTGAACCGCTCATGGGTGGGGCTGGACAGACCGAATGGCCCGCTCCCGATGACATACACTTCACTGCCCGTGGAGATGCCAGCCACCGCGAGCTCCGACCGCGCCGTGGGCATGGCGTCGGCCATATACCAGACATTGGCTACCGGGTCATACGCCTCATTAGTTGACAGGTTGGCGATGCTGGGGTCCAGCCCGCCAATGGCGTAGATCTTCCCGCCACACTCCGCCGCCAGCACATTGGAGCGCGGGCTCGGCATCGGGGCCCCCAGGCTCCAGCTGTCGGTGCTCGGGTCGTAGATTTGCACCAAATTCCGAACCTGCGTCCCATCAAAGCCGCCGATGACATAGACCTTGCCCCCTACCGCCACGGTGGAATAGACGTCCATCATGGGCACCGGCATGGGCGCTTTGGCGGTCCAGGTATCGTTCAGGGTATCGTAGGCCTCGTTCGCAGCCGAGGGTGTCCCCGAGAGGGGACTGCTCCCCGTCCGGCCACCCACCACGTAAATGGTGGTGCCGATGACGGCTGCCCCCAGTCCGGCCCGGGCCGTCGGCATGGGCGCCCCTTGCGTCCAGGTGTCGGTGTCCGGGTCGTAGATCTCGACCTGATCCCAGACCCCCAACGGGCCGCCACGGCCGCCCAGCGCATAGTGCTTGCCGTTGACGGCTACTCCCACCAACTCGGACCGGATGACCGAGGCGGAGGCGCCGGTGCTCCAGGTATCGGTCGCAATAGTGTAGATGCGAGTGTTGGCCTGGTCTCCTCCGCTGTAGCCGTGGGAGACGTAGATCTTGCCGTTGATGATGGATGCCGCGGCCCCTTCAATGCCGTTGGGAATAGGCGCACGGGTAATCCAGGCTGGAGACATGAACTCAAAGGCGCCGATGTCGCAGGCCGTCCCCTGGGGGCGGGTGACACCCCGCTGGTCCACGGTCAGGGGATTGCCCACTGCGTCGGTACAGTTGGCGGTGGGCACCGCGTCGATGGCCGGGCTGCCCGCCAGCAGGGCATGGGTGAAAGTGGGGCCGCCGTTGTCCTGGAGGGAGCCGAGCAATGGGTCGGTGTTCTCCAGATCGCCGATAGCGGTGAAGCCGCAGGTGGGGTCGCTGCTCAGGTTGTGGCCCCCAGAGAACGCCGCGGTAGGGCCGCCGCAATTCCCGCCAAAGATGTTGTTGGAGAAGATAGTGCTCCTGACGCTCGTCGTCCCGGTGTCGGTGAAAATGCCACCGCCGGTACCGACACCGCTACCACCACTACTGCCCGCACTGTTAGCGTGGAACGTGCTGCTTACCACGGTCAGCGTGCCCTCAAAATTAGAGACGCCTCCGCCGTTGTTCCATGCACTGTTCCCGCTGAAAGTGCTGGTGATGACGGTGAGCGAACTGGAGGCCCTCATGGAGATGCCGCCCCCGTTGCCACCGTTGGCCGTGTTGCCGCTCACGGTGCTCCTATTCATGGTGGTCAGTCCACCCATGGACATGCCACCGCCCTGGAGGTCCGCCGTGTTGCCGCTGATCGTGCTGTCGTTGAGGGTCAGGCTACCGCTGTTGCTGATGCCGCCGCCGTTCCCGCTACTTCCTTGTGCGCGATTCCCCGTCACGCTGCTCTGGTTCAGGGTCAGCGTGCCCGTAGAGCCGTTGTAGATGCCGCCCCCAAAGCCCCCGACGCTGTTCCCACTCACGGTGGTATTCGTGAGCGTGACCGTGCCGCTGTTTTGCAGCCCTCCCCCGGCCCGGTAGGCGGTGTTGGTGGTAATGGTACTGTTCACGAGGTCGAGCGTCGCCCCAGCCGCATTCTCCATGCCGCCACCCACCGCGCCCGTGGTGTCCCCGCTCGCCCCGGCGGAATTCCCGGTGACGGTAACGTTCGTCAGGGTGAGCATTGCTTCGTTGCGAATGCCGCCGCCGCTGCTGCCGCTCGGCCGGACCCCGCCCTGGATGGTCACGTCCGAGATGTGCGCCGTGACACCCACACCCGTAATGAAGAAGACCCTATCGCCGGTGACGGCGCCGTTGCCATCGATGATAGTGGTCGCGGGTCCTGCTCCGATGATGGTCAGGTTCCCTGTAATGTCCAGGTCACCGGTAGCCGCTCCCGTCCCCGTTATGGCGGCGATGGACAGCGTGTAGGTGCCCGCCGGCAGGGTGATGGTGTCGTCCCCAGCGAAGGCGTTGGCCTCCTGGATGGCCGCCCGCAGGGTACACTCCCCATTGTTGGGTGCGGTCTCACACACGCCGTCGCCGGGGGTGGCGTCCACCGCGTCGAGGGCGCTGTTGACGGTGAAGGCAGCCGCCTGGGCCGCCTGGGGGGCCAGCGATGACGTGGGAGGGACCAGGAGAGAGAGGGGAAGCGCAGAGAGCACGAGTATCAGGGCAACCAGGACCCGCAGGGCCGGCCCCAGCCCCCGGCGGAAGGCTGGGGCCAGATGAGCCGCCCCAAGTCGGCGAGCCCGGTCCACTGGCCGCCGTGAGGTGACGCGGCCATACCGCAGCAGAGCAACCGGGTGCTCCCGCATGGCAGAGACCTCCTTGCCGGAACGACACCTGAACGCCGGGATAGGTACGGACGATCACCGCGCAGGACCGGCCGGGAGGCCACGCCGGTGAGGAGTGGTCTGCACCACGCAGGACGAGAGAGTGGGGTGGCGTAGGGAGTGCCGCATACCCGACCATGGGGTGCGACGCCGAAGGATAGACGACGATGGGCGATCGGCCCCAGCATAGGCCGAAATCCAGGCGTTGTCAATTAGTCTGCCAGCCCTGGCAGGGCCTTTGCGTTGTCCTGGCTTGGCACCAAGGTCCGCTCGTCCTGAGCCAGTCGAAGGACGGGCGAACCCGCCCGCTCATGGTTCGACAGCGCTCACCACGAGCGGGCTTGACGCTGGCTGCCCGATCTGGCTGCCCGATAATGAAAAGGCCCTGGTCTTGGGCTGGGGCGGTCTTGACACCACGGCATACCACGCCTATGATGCAGCAATAGCGTGTATTGGTGGCTGCGCGCGGCAGCACACGTGTGTCCTCCTCAGGAGTTGCTCATGCGATGGTGGGAGAACAGATGATGAGCGCGACCCCGGATACCCAGCGTGTTAGCCGGTTCATTGCTGCGGACGGCGTCCGCCTCCACGCGTTGGACTGGGGCGGCCAGGGGCCACCGCTCCTCTTGGTACACGGCGGACGGCGGACGGGGCGAAGCTGGAACGCGATGGCGCGCCGTCTGCACGCCGCCCTGCGCGTTCTTGCGCTCGACCTCCGGGGCCATGGGGACAGCGAGGCCTCCGTGACGGGCAACGACTCTCGCGGCCGCATGCAGGATATGGCGCGCGTGGCCGAGGGGCTCGAGCTGGCTCCCCATTTCGTCATGGCCCACTCGCTGGGCTGCTTCCCGGCTGGGCTCTATGCGTCGCACTACGCCGAGCGCGTCCGGGGCCTCATCCTCATCGAGCCCATCCCGGATATCCATGTGTGGTGGACCAGGGGGCAGACCTCGAAGAGCGAGTGGATCAAGAGCAGGTCCTCCGAGCACCGCAACGGCTGGGAAAGCCTCGATGACCTGCGGGCACGGCTCACGCAGGGCAGCGCCACGCGCGACTGGGCGCCGGAGGTCCTCGACGACCTCCTCCGCGAGGAGACCCGTATCTTCCCCGACGGCCGCGTGGCCTTCAAGTGGGACCCTTCCGTGTATAACCCCGACGAGATGTGGGAGGACAGGACCTCGTTGCTGGAGGAGGCCCCGCGTCTCACCATGCCGACCCTGGTCGTGGCGCGGAGCGACAACGACCAGCTGGAGAGTCACCTGAAGCCCCTGGTGAACACTCTGCCCCAGGGACAGCTCGCGGTCCTGCCGGGCCTGGGGCATGGCATGTACCTAGAGAACCCCGGCCTTATCGCCGACCTCGCCCGACAGTTCTTCGCCTCCGTAGCAGAGGAGGCCGTCGCCCACTGAGCGCCAGACGGGAACGACCGGGGCCGTACCCTCGCGAGGGGCGCTACGCCCCTCGCGGCCGTGGAGACCGGCGCCGCTTCCCCCGACCATGTCTCCAGGACTAGTGGCGGGTGGCGCGCGGTACGTTTGGCTCGGCAACATCAGCCCCTTGGCCCTTGAGCCGCAGCGCTGGTGCGCGCTACGCTCCATATGGATGACTTGGTTCATCACTGTCTGTGGGCTCCGATAACGGCAAACCCGTCGAAAGGCGGGGACGCAAAGCTACGGGTCTACCGCCCCATGTGGGCCAGGACCGCCGGGCTACCGAAGAGCCGTGTGCCACAGGCTGGGGAGGTGGGGATGGAAGCGGTTGCCATCCCCACCTCCCCAGCCTGTGAAACCTGCGGCAGCTCCACTTCTCCTCACCGCGGCGCGGCACGGGCCGCTACGAGGGGGAGCCGGGGTCTCTGGACGGTGTTCCGAAAGGAGGCCCTGCCATGTCCCGCAATCGTCCGCCCGCGACGCGGTCCTGGCGTGCCGCGCCGTCGCAGCCCCAGTCCCAGCACGCCCGCACCCGTCTGCGCCAGGACCAGCGTGGGCAGTCCCTGGTGCTCTTCGCGGTGATGGTGACGTTTCAGATGCTGCTGCTGGCCATGGTCGTGGACGCGGCCTTCGGCTTCCTCGCACGGCGTCAGCTCCAGAACGCGACTGACGCCGCATCCCGGGGCGGAGCCAACTACCTGGCGCAGGGGATATACCGCGACGAGGAGATCAGCGCGCTCCTCACCAGCCTGACTGCGGCCAACGGATGCCCCAGCCCGTGCAGCGTCAGCGCCGCCTATATCACGACTGCGGGGGCCGACGTCGGCACGGTGGGAGGGGGGAGTATCCCGAGCGACGCCGCAGGCGTGCTGGTCACCGCCCAGACCTCGGTGACCAGCTTCCTGGCGGGACTCATCGGGCGCAGCCAACTGCCGGTCACGGCGGACGCGGCTGCGCTCTTCGGCTCCCTGGGAGCGGCGAACTGTCGCCAGATCTTTCCGGGAACGTTCAGCGGCGACACCAACCGGGACGGGGTCTCCTTCGCCGCCAACGACTTCACCATCGGGGCGTGCTACCTCATCCAGGACGACGAGGGCAGCCCTGGGGGCGGCTCCTTCGGCTGGGTGGACCTGGACGGCGGCGGTGGCGGCAGCTCCGAGCTCGCTACCTGGATCGACAACTTCGCCAGCAGCGGCAACACCGGCTGCACGACGACCATTACCATCGGCAGCCAGAGTGCATCCTTGCAGTCCGAGCCGGGGGCGAAGGCAAGCCTCCAGGATGCCGTAGCGAACCTTATCACCTCTCCCTACAGCGAGATGACGGTCGCGGCCTACGACGCCTACGGGACGGACAGCGGGTGCAGCAATGGCAGCACCAGCGGGAGCAACCTCTGCTACCGCGTGGGGGGGTTCGCCCGCATCAAGTTCACCGACGTGAAGCTTAAGAGCCAGGTTGCTCAGCCCAACCCCGACACCACCGAGTGCTCCCAGGCGATCTTCGGGTCCGCCAACGGCATCTTGGGCCAGTTCGTCGGCTGGGTGGACCCCAACGGCCAGATCAACGCCAGCGCCCAGGGGCCAGCCAAGGTCGTCAACGTCATCCGGTAGTCGGTCCCTTACGGCATCACCCACCGGAACGACCTGCGACGCCCGGAGACGCTCATGAGCACCGTACCTCGGCCCCTGGGGCAGGACCGCCTGCACCTGAAGAAGGCGGCCAGCCCCTCCGCCAGGGTGGTCAGCAGCTGCCCGTGCTCGTTCCGCTGGTTGGAATGGGTGTCAAACCCGCCCAGGGGAAGGTAGCCCACCCGCACCCCCTAGTGCAGGATCAGGA
>JACQUQ010000136.1 GCA_016210175.1 Chloroflexota bacterium
GATCCAGACGCCGCTGCCGGTGCTGGCGGGGGTGCTCCACTCGACGGGGCTGATCGCCATCCTCCAGGGGCTGGCGGCGGAGGTCTCCATCCGCACCTACCACGAGTCGCAGCGCAAGCCCACCTACACCGTCCGGCGGCGGCTGAACCTGGAACCTCCTGGGTCGCAGCGGCGTCTCTCCGAGTAGAGGACGGTTGGCCCTGGGGCCGGGAGTGGGCGGAGGCACGCCCGAAGGAGAGGTGCTGTGATGCGTTGTAACCGGTGGCTGGGACTGCTGGCGGCCCTGGGGGTCGTGGCCCTGCTGGTGGGCGCGCGCGACCGCACGAGTGTGACACATGTTGCGCCCGTTTCGGCGGAGACGCTGCAAGCTGGGATCGCGGTGAGCGGCGAGGGCAAGGCTGTAGCGCAGCCCGATATGGCATCCCTGACCCTGGGGGTGAGCGCACGGGGCGCGACCGCCCAGGAGGCGATGGCGGCGGCGGGCGCGGCCATGAGCCGGGTGATCGAGCGGGTCAAGGCGGTGGGCATCCCGGACGCCGACATGCGGACGACCGACATCGCCCTGTACCCGCAGTACGCCGAGAGGAACCAGATCATCGGCTATGAAGCCAGGAACACGGTCCAGGTGACTGTCCGCGATCTGGACAAGGCGGTGTGGGTGCTGGATGGCGCGGTCGAAGCGGGGGCCAACCAGACTTACGGTATCTCCTTCGGGCTGCAAGACCCGGAGGCCCTGCGCTTGAAGGCCCTCCAGGATGCGGTGCGGGCGGCGCGGGCCAGGGCCGACGTGCTGGCGGCCAGCCTGGGGGTGCGCATCGTCGGGGTGCGCGGGGTCAGCGACGGCGGTCAGCCGGTGCCGGTGCCGGTGCGGGCGGGAGGTGAGGCGGCCCCTGCGGCCGACCTGGCGACGCCCATTGAGCGGGGCCAGCTCACCGTCTACGAGCGGGTGAACGTGGTGTTCGACATCGCCCAGTAAGAAGAGGAAATACCAAACTATATGTGTGGCATCGCCGGAGTCGTCGGGTTTGCCCAGGACTGCCCGGCGTCGTCCCTGGAACTGGGGGCGATGCTGGGGCAGATGGTGCACCGCGGCCCCGACGATGCGGGGACCTACCTGGCCCCCCACGTCGCCCTGGGGATGCGCCGTCTCGCCATCATCGACGTGGCCGGGGGCCACCAGCCCATGACCAACGAGGACGGGACGGTCTGGGTTGTCCTCAACGGCGAGATCTACAACTACCGGGAACTCCGGGACCGGCTGGCTCAGCAGGGCCACCGCTTCGCCAGCCAGTGCGACACCGAGGCCCTTGTCCACGCCTACGAGGAGTACGGCGACGCCTGCGTGGACCGTCTCAACGGGATGTTCGCCTTCGCCCTGTGGGACGGGCGGCGGGAGCGGCTGCTGCTGGCGCGGGACCGGGCCGGCATCAAGCCCCTGCACTACCTGGAGCGGGAGGGCCGGCTGGCCTTCGGCTCCGAACTGAAGGCGCTGCTGGCCCTGCCCTGGGTCCCCCGCGCGCTGGACCCGGCCGCCCTCCAGGAGTACCTCCTGTACGAGCACGTGCCCGGTCCCCGGACCATCTTCCGGGGCATCCGCAAGCTGCCGCCGGGGTACCTGCTCACCTACGACCGCAGCGGCCTACGCCTGCGCCAGTACTGGGACTTCGACCTCGCGCAGAGCGAGGCGGCCCTGGCCCGGCCCGTGGCGGAATGGCGCGCCGCGTTCCTGGAGGCCCTGGAGCGGGCGGTGCGCATGGAGATGGTCAGCGATGTGCCCCTGGGGGTGTTCCTGAGCGGGGGCATCGACTCCAGCGCGGTGACGGTCATGGCCGCCCGCGCCCTGCCCCAGGTCAAGACCTTCTCCATCGCGTTCGAGGACCCGACCTTCGATGAGTCCCGCTACGCCCGCCTGGTGGCCCGCCACCTGGGGACCGACCACCATGAACTGACGCTGGCCCCCCGCCAGATGTGGGAACTGGTGCCGGGCATCATGGATATCCTGGATGAGCCCCTGGGCGACTCCTCCCTCATCCCAACCTACCTGCTCTCCCGCTTTGCCAGGGAGTCGGTGACGGTGGCCCTGGGCGGCGACGGCGGCGATGAGTTGCTGGCGGGGTACTCCACCCTCCAGGCCCACCGGCTGGCCGGGGCGTACCGGTTGCTGCCCGCGGGCCTGCGGCAGCGGGTCATCCGGCCCCTGGTCGAGCGCCTGCCCGTGTCCATGAACAACCTGAGCCTGGACTTCCGGGCCAAGCGCTTCGTGGCGGGGGCCGAGGCACCGGCGCCAGACCGTCACCACCGCTGGCTGGGCTCCTTCACGCCCGAAGAGCTTGCCCTGCTGGTCCGGCCGGAGGTGCGCCAGGCCGCCAACGGCGCCACCGGCAGTCCCTATCACGCCGCGGAGGCCCTCTTCGCTGCCTGCCGCGCCGGGGACGAACTGAACAGGGTCCTGTACCTGGATATGAAGCTCTACCTGGACACGGACATCCTGACCAAGGTGGACCGGGCCAGCATGGCCTGCTCTCTGGAGACCAGGGTGCCCCTGCTCAACGCGGTGATGCTGGACCTGGCGGCCCGGATGCCCCTGGACCTGAAGCTGCGGGGCCTCACCCGCAAGTTCATCCTGCGGGAGGCCATGAAGGGCATGCTCCCGCAGGAAATCCTGGCCCGCGGCAAGAAGGGCTTCAACATCCCCGTTGCGAAGTGGTTCCGGGGTGAGTTGCGGCCCCTGCTGCTGGACACGCTGGCCCCGGACAAGCTGCGCCGGGAAGGGCTGTTCCACCCGGAGTACGTGCAGGGGCTTATCAGCGAGCACCTGGCCGGGGTGCGGGACCACCGCAAGCTCTTGTGGACGCTCCTGGTGTTCGAGTTGTGGTACGACCGCTACCTGGCGCCGGAGCGGACCTAACCCCCGACCCCTCTCCCCTGGTAGGGGAGAGGGGTCGGGGGAGAGAGGTGGGGGAGAGGTCTGGCAACGCTGACCTGAGAGGGTATCGCTATGAAGATCCATTTGCTGGACTATCTTGTCTGCCCGGAGTGCAAGGGCTCCCTGCGCTGCCACCCCCAAGAGGGGCGCGAGGGGGAGGTCGAGACGGGCGCGCTGCACTGCACCGGGTGCGCCGCCGAGTTCCCCATCGTGCGGGGCATCCCCCGCTTCGTCCGGGGGGCGCTGTCGGCCGACAAGGCGCGCACCGCCGACGCCTTCGGCTGGGAGTGGCAGGAGTTCAGCGAGCTGCACGATAGCTGGGAGACCTACGAGCAGCAGTTCCTGGACTGGATCGCTCCGCTCACCCCGGACTTCTTCCGGGAGAAGGTGGTGCTGGACGCGGGCTGCGGCATGGGGCGCTTCAGCGCCGCGGCCGTCCGCTTCGGGGCGCGCGAGGTCATCGCCATTGACCTGAGCGACGCGGTGGAGTCGGCCCGGCGCACCACGGCGGCCCTGCCCAACGTCCACGTGGTCCAGGCCGACATCTACCATCTGCCCTTCGCCCGGCCCTTCGACTTTGCCTTCTCCATCGGCGTGCTGCACCACCTGCCGGACCCGGAAGGGGGCTTCCAGGCGCTGGTGCGCCACCTGAAAGATGGCGGCAGCATCTTCGGCTGGGTGTACGGCCGGGAGAACAACGGCTGGCTCGTCTACGTCGGGAACCCGCTGCGGGAAAGGGTCTTCTCCCGTCTGCCCCGTCCCATCCTGTATGGCCTGTCGTTCCTGGTGACCGCTGGGCTGCACCCGCTCCTGAAGCTGCTCTACCGTCCCGCGGACGGTGGCCCGGTGCGCCCGCTGGCGTCCCGCCTTCCCTATCGGGGCTACCTGACCTGGCTCGCCCAGTTTGGCTTCCGGCACAACCACCATGTGGTGTTCGACCACATGGTCGCGCCCACCGCCTTCTATCTCCGGCGGGAGGAGTTCGCTGCCTGGTTCCAGCGGGCGGGGCTGGAGGACGTGCAGCTGTCCTGGCGCAACCAGAATAGCTGGCGGGGCCTGGGACGGCGGCCTGCCGGAGTGGCCACCGCTCAGCCTGCCATAAGCTCAGCACCCGCTCAGCCTGCCACAAGCTCAGGACGAGCGGGGGGTACCGCCCGTGGTGAGGCGGGGGTTGCCGCTCATGGTGAGCCGGTCGAACCATGAGCGGCCGGTTTCGGCTGCAAACCCTGGCTACGTCTACCGCGGAGCAAGTTCGTGCGCATCCTGGCCCTGAACTATGAGTTCCCGCCCCTGGGGGGCGGCGCGGGCAACGCCACCCTGAACATCTGCCGGGAACTGGACGCGCTGGGCCAGGAGGTCGCGGTCCTCACCTCCCACTTCCAGGGGCTGCCCCGCCGGGAGCGCATCGGCGGCGTCGAAGTCCACCGGGTGCGGGTGCTGCGCCGCCGCCTGGACCGGAGCAGCCCGCTGGAGATGGGGAGCTTTGTGCTGGCGGCGGCCCTGCCCGCGGCCTCCCTGGCCCGCCGCCTGCGCCCCGATGTGCTGCACGTCTACTTCGGCATCCCGACGGGGCCGGTCGGTCTCTTCGTCCACCTGCTCACCGGCGTGCCCTATCTCCTCTCCCTGCGGGGCGGCGATGTGCCCGGCTTCCTCAAGGATGAGCTGGCCTGGGTACACCGCCTGACCGGGCCGCTCACCAGGGCCGTCTGGGGGCAGGCCGCGGCGGTGGTCGCCAACAGCCAGGGGCTTGGCGCGCTGGCCCAGCGCAGTCTGCCGGGCCGTCCGGTCCACGTCATCCCCAACGGGGTGGATACCCGGCGGTTCCGCCCGGCCCCGGAGCACGCCAACCCCGGCCCCGGTGTGTTCCGTATCCTGTCCGCGGGCCGCCTGGTCGAGCAGAAGGGCGTGCGCTACGTCATCGAGGCGTTGCCCCAGGTTGCGGCGGCGGGCCGCAGGGTGGAGTTCGCCATCGTGGGCAGCGGCCCCAGCGAGGAGTCCCTGCGACGGCTGGCGCAGGAGGTGGGCGTGGCCGGGCAGGTGTGCTTCCTGGGCTGGCTGGACCGGGAGGAGCTGGCCGCCCGCTACCGAGCCAGCGATGCCTTTGTGCTCCCCTCCTTCGAGGAGGGGATGCCCAACGTGGTCCTGGAGGCGATGGCCTCGGGGCTGCCCATCGTGACCACCGACATCTATGGCAACCGGGAGCTGGTGCGGGACGGCGAGCAGGGGTTCCTGGTCCCGCCGGGGGACGCGGCCGCGGTGGGCGCGGCCCTGGCCCGGCTGGCCGCCGACCCGGACCTGGCCCGCTCCCTGGGGCGGCAGGCCCGCCAGCGGGCCGAGGGCTTCTCCTGGGGAAAGGTGGCCCAGGCGTACCTGGACTTGAGCGAAAAGGCCCTCGCCGCACCTCCGGCAGGGGCAGCTCATCGTTCCGTGCTGCCGGAGTGAGGGTGGACATGACTGAGAGCGTGCCAAGGGAAAACGAGCGCCAACCGGCAGCTGCGGAATGGCCGGATTGCGCGCTCTGCGGGTCGGTCGAAACGCGGCGGCTGTTCACGGCGCGCGACCGTCTGACTGGTCGCCCAGAGACCTTCCCGGTGGTGGCATGTGTCCACTGCGGGCTGGTGTTCATCTCACCAAGACCCCCGGTGCAGGCTATCGCGGCGTACTATCCCGATGCCTACTACCCGCTGGATGCCGAACCGTCCCCTGAGAGTCTCGCGGTAGCCGAGGGACTGTGCCAGCGTGTCATGGCGTGGGCGCACGCGCACGGGCACGCAGCGCCACGGGTCCTTGATGTCGGCTGCGGAACGGGGGTGTTCTTGCACCTCGTCCAACGGGCGGGTGGTCAGGTCAGGGGCATTGAAATGTCCCCGAGCGCCTGCGCGTACGCCGGCATCAGGTATGGCCTGGACGTGTCCTGCGGGACATTCGACGACGTGGCGTTGCCGCCCGGTACGGTGGATATCATGACCCTCTGGCATGTCCTGGAGCATGTCCACAATCCACTGGCGACGTTGCGGAAGGCCCGCGACCTCCTTGCCCCGGACGGCGTCGTCCTCATCGGGCTGCCCAACTTCGCCAGCTACGAGGCCCGCCTATTCGGACGCCGCTGGTATAGCCTCGATGCGCCGCGTCATCTGTATCAGTTCACCCCGGCAACCGTGCAGGCGCTCCTGCGCCAGGCAGGGTTCACCGTCGAGCAGGTGGTCCACTCCTCCGCGACCTTCGGGCTCGTCTACAGCATTATGGGCGACCTGACCGGGATCTCCCTGCGCCTGCGCGGTCGCTCGCTCTCGCCCGGCACCTGGCGGAGCATAGCAAGAACGCTACACCCATTGGCGATGCCCTTCTGCTCCGTGGCGGCGAGGATGGGGCGGGGTGGAGCACTGGAAATCGTTGCTCGACCGCAGGCAAGCGCCACCGGGCTTCCCGGAGCATGGTGAGGGACATGCGCATGCCCGTCTCCCGCACCGCCTGGCAAGCCCTGCGCCTGGCCTTCAGCCTGGGGCTGGTGGCGCTGGTCGCCAGCCGGGTAGACCTGGGCCAGATGGCGCGTGTGCTGGCCGGGGCGGATCTGCGGCTGGTCGTGCTGGCCTGGCTGCTGGCCCTGGGGTCCTGGGTCGTCGCGTCCTACAAGTGGCGTCTGCTGCTGCGGGCTTTGGGCGCCGACGCCCCGGTGCGGGTCCTGCTGGGGCTGAACCTGGTCGGCCTGTTCTACAGTCTGTTCCTGCCCGGCCAGCTTGGGGGCGAAGTGGTCAAGGGCATCAAGCTGGCCCGGTACGGTGTGAGTGGCGCTAAGACGGCCGTGACCATCGGGGTAGACCGGCTGACGGGCGTGGTGGCCCTGGCGCTGCTGGCCCTGGGGGGGCTGGCTCTGGCCCCGGAGACCGCGGCAGGACCGGGCCTGAAGCTGGCCGCCCTGGGGGTGCTGCTGGCGAGTCTGGCGCCGCTGGCCGTACTGCTGCCAGCATCCTGGGTCGGGGGCGGGCTCCGCCTGGGCGTATGGCTGTCGTGGGGTCCGGCCCGCTCGGTCCTGGGCCTGGTCGGGGCGCTGGCGAACACCTTCCTCCAGTACCGCCGGGCGCCGGGGACGCTGGCGGCGGCCCTGGTGCTGTCCCTGGCGATCCAGTGCGTGGTGGTGGCCGTGAACTATCTGGCCGCCCTGGGCCTTGGGGTCGCTGTTCCCTTCCTGGCTCTGACGTGGATCGTGGCTCTGGCCTCCATCCTCCACCTCGTCCCGCTTTCCCTGGCCGGGCTGGGGGTGCGCGAAGGGGCCTACGTGGTGCTGCTCCAGGGCTATGGGGTCTCCGATGCCGAGGGCCTGGGGTTGGCGCTCGTGGTCTTCGGCGTTATCATGGCCCAGGGCCTGGTCGGGGGCGTGATTGACCTGGTGCAGGGCCTGCGCCTGCCCAGGCACGGTCCTGCCCCCGACGGAAGGGCGATGCGGCCGGAGGACTGAGCACGCTTTCCCGCTGCTCGGCCCCCAGCCGCCGTTCCCCAGTCCTGAGTGAGGTCGTAGTCCGTGGGCGATACCCTGGCCCTGGCGGTGCGCCTGGGCGCGTTCTTTCTGGTGACGCTGGCCCTCCTGGTCTACACCGGCTATGGCCCGACCGCCCTCCTCGTGCCGGCCCCGCTGCGGCGCTACGGCTGGCTGCTGGCGCCCGGCGTCGGCTACTGCTGGTTCGCCATTGCCGCGTCCTTCCTCAACAGTACGCTCCTGCCTATGACCTGGGCGACCGCCCTCATCCTGGCTCTTGCCACGGCAGCCAACCTGTGGGCCTGGCGCCGGCTTCCTGCGGGAGGCCGTGGGTTCCCCTTCGCGCTCCGGGAGCAGGGGGTGGTGGCGGCCCTGGCGCTGGTGCCCTACCTCCTGGGCGTGCTGCCCCTGCTCCACGCGGGGAGCACGGCCTTCGTGGGGGTGCAGTGGGACCTGGAGGTCTACCTGCCCATCACGGAGTACCTCAAGCGCTACGCCATCAGCGTCCGGCTGGAGGCCCCGCCCAACCCGCTGGTGGCCTCCCTCAACGCCGCGGACTTCCGGGGTGGGTCGGGGTGGGGCTTCTCCTACCTGGAGGCGGGTGTCGGGGTGCTGCTGGGCTGGCCCTCCTACCTGACCTTCCGGCCCCTGCTGGTCGCGGTGCTGTGCCTCAGCGTGCCGGGCTGGTACGTCCTGGCGCGCGCTGCGTTAGGGGCGGGCCGGCCGGCGGCCCTGCTGGCGGCGGCGCTGTGGTCCATCCAGGGCTTGAGCCTGTGGGTGGCCTCGATGGGCCTGGCCGGACATACGGCCAGCTACGGCCTGCTGCCCCTGGCCCTGGCCCTCACCGCCGTTGCCCTGGACACCGGAGAGCGGCGGGCCATCGTACTGGCCGGGAGCGCAGTGGCGGGCCTGGTGCTGACCTTCTACACCGGGGCGCTGCCCTTCTACGTTCTCCCCACCGCGGCCTGGCTGGCCCTGCGGCTGCGGCGCGGCCCTGCGACGGGCTCAGGGCAGCGCCCAGAGCGGTGGCGGGCCGTGCTCTCCCTCACCGGTGTGGGCGCGGCGGCCCTGGCGCTGGCGCCCGTCGCCCACCTGCGCTTCCTCCAGACCCTCGTGGTGTACGGCGAGCGGGGGCTCACCCAGGGCTGGAACGTGGCCGTGTTCAGCCCGGTGGCCGAGGCCCTGGGGCTCTCGCCCTTCGTGCTGGTGCAGGAGACGGCCCGCGCCGCTGACCTCCTGGGACCGGACGGCCTGCGGGCGTACCTGCTCCTGGGCTGGCTGCTGGCCCTGGCGGCGGGGGCCGTCGCGCTGGTCGGCCTGGTGCGCGGTCCGCTGGACCGGCTGCGCTGGGCCGGGCTGGTGCTCCCCACCCTGGGCTTCGCGCTCTTCCTGCGCTGGGGCCTGGACTACCCCTATGGGTACTTCAAGGCCCTCAGCCTCGCCGCGCCCCTGCTCATCGTGATCCTGGCCGTGGGGGTGGTGGCCCTGTGGGAGCGGTTATCTGCTCTCCCCCCTCCCTTCAGAACGGGTGATGCACCTTGGACAGGCCAAGCCCGTTCCTTGAGCGTGTCGAAAGGAACGGGCGGCGTGGCCCCTTCGTCAAGCTCAGGGCAGGCTTCGACCAGCTCAGGCAACGCCGCTTCTCCCTTGCCAGGTATCTGCCCCCAATGTGCATCAGGCTTCTTTATAGGGAAGGGGGCGAGGCTGGGAGTCCGGTTGGCCGTGCTCCTCGTCGGCGTAGTCTTCCTGGGGGCCACCGCGCTGAACACGGCCCTGAGCGTGCGCTACTTCTGGGAGCCGCAGCGCGATGCGCTGCCCGGCGCCGTCTGGGAGCTGGCGGCGCTCCGGCAGGTGCTCCCGCCGGGGGCGCCGGTGTACGTGCTGGGGCGCAGCGGCTTCGATCCCCGCACCGGGGGGATGGTGGCCTACTTCCTCATGGACTACCCCCTGGTGGGGAGCCTGGAGACGGCCTACCGGCGCATGGCGCCGCCGTCCGCGGGCCAGCGGTTCGAGTACCTCCTGCTGCTGGAGGGGGTGGCGCCGGAGGAGCGCGGGCTGCGGCCGGAGGAAGCCCTGTGGCGCAATGACCTGGCGGCCCTGTACCGCGTCCCGGAGCGCTGGGCCGGCGCTCTGGAGTTTGAGGGGCTGCCCGCCGCCGTCGAGGTCTCCGCGGGCCTGGACCTCGCGCTCCAGGAGGATGGCTGGCGGGTCGCGCGTGGGGATGGCCTTGCTCTGTCCGGGGGCTATCGCTCCCCGGCGGAGGTGGTGCAGCCGGAGCTGACCATCCTGACCTTCGGCGCTTCCGTGCTGGAAGTCGCGGGTGAGCGCGGCCGGGAGCGGCTGGCCCTGGCTCCCGGCATCCAGGTGCGCCGTCTGTCGGCCACCAGGGTGCCGGGGAGCCTGCGGCTGCGCACCCTGGATGGGCCACCGCCGGTGCTCCTGGGGGCGCGCCTGCTGCGCCTTGACGCCGGGCCGCTCGGCCCGGAGCCGGCGCCGCCCCAGGGCTTCGTGGCGCTGCGCCCGGACCTCCAGGCCCAGGCCGGCGGGCAGATCACCGCTGAGGTGGGCTACGGCAGCCCCGACCCGCGCCAGGGGACCGTCACCCTGGCCGTGGAGGTCTACGGCCAAGACCCGCGCGGCGGGCTTCGCCCCTACAGCGCGTGGGAGGTGGCGCAGCTCCAGGAAGAACGGTTCGGCACAGCGCGCTTCACCCTGGACCTGGAGCGGTGGACCTGCAAGGGGGGGCGGGAGGACGCCCAGCCGTCGCCCCTGGGACTGGCCGGGTTGCCGCCGGATGGGACCTACCACCTGCACCTGGTGGCCTACCACCTGGGCGATCAGGTGCTGCGCTGGCCCTGGCTGACGCTGCGGGTGGTCGGGGGTAAGGTGGAGGTGGTGCGGGAGACGCCCCCTCCGCCGGTCCTGGTGACCTACCTGCCGGTGCCCGCCGACGTTGCGGAAGTGCGGGAGCGCCTGCCCGACGGGGCCGAAGTGCTGCTGGTCCCCGACCCGGACCCGGACCGCAGCTTCATTGTGGCCGCCGCCGGGTTCCTGGAGGGCCGACGCCCGGTGGCGGACCCCGGTTTCCCCCGCGACGGTGTGGACCCGGCGGAGCCGGGGCGGGCCTACGAGTACGCCCTGTTGCCCGCGGGCCTTGACCCGCGGGCCTTCGGGTACGACGACGCGGCCTTGTGGGAGAACGAGCAGGCCCGGCTTTACCGCCGGGGCCCCGCGGGACCGCTGGCCGCCTTCCGCTTCCCGGCCGGATATGACCTCGGCCCGGAGGCGGCCCTGCGCCTGACCCGGCACGCCGACGGTGTGGAGTTGGCCGCGCCGGGGAGCGGTGCGTGGACGGCCGCCGTCACCTCCGGTAGCCCGGTGGACCTGGAGGCCGTGGTGGTCGGTGTGGCCGCCGCCTCCCTGGCGGTGTCCGGGGATGCCTCCGGTGCATCTCACACTATCGCGCTGCCGCCCGGCGTCGCGCGGGTGCGGCTGGCGCGCCTCGCCCCGGCGGGAACGGTCCGCATCGGGCTGGACGGCGGAGGGCGGGCGCAGGTGGCGGCCCTGTACCTCGTCCCGGCGACCGGGGAGCCGCCGGGCGCGACGGCCCTGGCGGAGGCGGTGGCGCTCCGGGTGCGCGCCAGCCCCGCGGTGGAGGCCGGGGCTTTTGCTGTCTGGCTGGAGGCCTTCGCCGGGCCGGACCGCAGTCCGCAGTCCCCTCCGGTGGTGGGCGTGGATGTCTACAACCGGGGACAGTGTGCCCTCCTCCATTACGGCTACTGGGCCACGCCGCTGCCGCCCACCTCCAGCGCCATACGTCTGGAACTCGACCCGGCGGCCAAGCGCGGCACGCTCTCCGGCCCGGACGGACAGCCGCTCTCTTTCGATGCAGCGACGTGGCCTACCGGCGACGGCCGCTACCGGGCAGTGGCCTTCCTGCGCCAGGGGGAGCGTATGCGCTGGGTGCCGGTGGCAAGCTTTACGCTCCGGCAGGGGGTTCTGGCGGAGTACCGCCCGCTGGCAGGGGGGCGCCTGCTGGTGCTGCGCTGAGGAGCGGCACGGGGCGCGCCTGCCTTGACGGTCCCTACGGGCGGCGCTACAATACCACCGCAGCCCCGGCAGGCGCTTCAGGCGCTGCCGGGGCGGGTGCCTCACGTCAGAGCGTCGTTCGGGAGGGTCTGGCGCTAGGCGGGCTCAGCCAGCGCCGCGTGGCGCAGGGCAGGGACGGCGGCGGCGCCGTCCCCGGGTGTGAGCGATACGCTGACCCTCCGAGGATCGCTGGTCGTGCCATCACCGCTGCGCGCTGGGAGGGTACGGAGCCGCGGGTGGCTCGTGCTACCGGTTCCGGCGCGCAGTTTGCTTTGCAGGGCGCCACCACGCCGCCTGCCATCAGGGACGACCACCGAAAGGTGCAGGGTGCCGGGCCTCTAGGGTACAATGGGAGGGGAGCACCGGGACCGGTGTACCCAGGTAAGCGGGAGGAGGCTATGAGGATGCCACTGGCGACCATACCCGAGGCGGTGGAAGATATCAAAGCGGGCAAGCTCGTCATCGTGGTCGATGACGAGGGGCGTGAGAACGAGGGCGACCTCGTCATGGCGGCGGAGAAGGTCACGCCCGAGGCCGTCAACTTCATGGCCCGCTATGCCCGCGGCCTGATCTGCATGCCGTTACTGGGGGAGCGCCTCGACCAGCTTGGCATCCCGCTGATGGTCACCCGTAACACCAGTCGCTACGCCACGGCCTTCACCATCTCGGTGGAGGCCCGCCACGGCACGACCACCGGCATCTCGGCCTACGACCGGGCGGCCACGGTCAAAGCCCTCATTGACCCGGCCACCCGGCCCGACGACCTGATCATGCCGGGCCATATGTTCCCGCTGCGCGCCCGTGATGGCGGGGTCCTGGTGCGGGCCGGCCATACCGAGGCGGCCGTGGACCTGGCCCGGCTCGCCGGGCTGTACCCCGCCGGGGTGCTGTGCGAGATCATGAACGACGACGGGACCATGGCGCGCCTGCCGGAACTGGAGCAGTTCGCCGCCGAGCACGGGATCAAGATCATCAGCATCGCCGACCTCATCGCCTACCGTCGGCGCCACGAGCGCCTCGTGCAGCGGGTGGCGGAGGCCAGCCTGCCAACCCGCTACGGCGAGTTCCGGGCGGTGGCCTACACCAGTCCCTATCAGCCGGGCGAGCACATGGCCCTGGTGATGGGCGACATCGCCAGCCCGGAGCCGGTGCTGGTGCGGGTCCATGACGAGTGCCTCACCGGCGATGTCTTCGGGAGCTTGCGCTGCGACTGCGGCGACCAGATGCACATGGCCCTGGAGCGCATTGCCGACGTCGGGCGCGGGGTCTTCCTCTATATGCGCCAGGAGGGACGCGGCATCGGCCTGCACAACAAGATCCGGGCCTATCGCCTCCAGGACCAGGGCCTGGATACGGTCGAAGCCAACGAGGCCCTGGGATTGCCGATGGACCTGCGGGAGTACGGCGTCGGCGCGCAGATCCTGGCGGATCTGGGGCTGACCAGGATCCGTATCCTGACCAACAACCCCAAGAAGCTGGCCGGGATCGAGAGCTACGGGCTGGAGGTCGTGGACCAGGTGCCCATCCTGGCCCCGATCAACCCGCACAACCGGCGCTACCTCCAGACCAAGCTGATCAAGATGGGGCACCTGCTGGACCTCAACGGCGATGGCGAGCTGGATGGCCAGGACGCCGCGCCGGGGGCCGGGAGCGTCAAGTAACGCCCGCACGCCGGGCGCCGAGGGGAGTCGGGCTGTGGGCCGGGAGTTTCAGGGTTCCCTGGTCGGCCAGGGGCTGCGGTTCGGTATCGTGGTGGCGCGCTTCAATAGCTTCGTCACCGAGCGGCTGCTGGAAGGGGCGCGGGATGCGCTGCTGCGGCACGGCGTCGTCGCGGAGGAGGTGGACGTCGCCCATGTGCCGGGCGCTTTTGAGATCCCCCTGGCGGCCCAGGAACTGGCGCGCAGTGGACGCTACGATGCCGTGGTCTGCCTGGGCGCGGTGATCCGGGGCCAGACGCCCCACTTCGACTACGTGTGCAGTCAGGTGACCAGCGGCGTCGGGCGGGTGGGCCTGGAGACCGGGGTGCCGGTGGTGTTCGGCGTGCTGACCACCAACACCGTGGAAGAGGCCATCGACCGCGCCGGCGCCAAGGCCGGCAATAACGGCTTTACCGCCGCGGTGAGCGCCATCGAGATGGCGAACCTCCTCCGGGCGCTGCGGGGCGCGTAGTGCATGATCAGGGGAGGTCGTAGGGAATCGGGTGGTGGTAGGGGCGCATGGCCATGCGCCCCTACACGGTTGCCCATGCCGAAAACGTCTCTTGATGCTGCCCTCGCCGGTTGTGGCTGAGCACGACCCTTGCTTGCTTGAGGGCCACCCCGGTCGTAGGGTGGCTCTTGCGCTATCCGAGACCCGCACCGGCCTCCGCCCGCGGTGGGAGGTCGGCGCACCAAGGAGGGGATGATGCCGGGGTTCCTGATCCGGCTGGCGGTGAATGCGCTGGCCGTCTGGATTGCGGTCCGCCTGGTGGATATTTCCGTGGACGGTCTCGGCGGGGTGCTCTTCGTGACGCTCGCCCTGGGCGTCGTCAACGCCCTCATCCGGCCCCTCGTCTTCTGCATCACGGGGGTGCTCACCCTGCCGCTCCAGATCATCACCCTGGGCCTGTTCACCCTGCTCTTGACCCTGATCATCAATGCCCTCATGTTCTGGCTGGCCCTGTGGCTGGCTTTCCTGGTCGGGTTGGCAGAGGTACCGGGCTTCGGGGCTGCCTTCCTGGGGGCGCTCATCGTCAGTATCGTCAGCTGGCTGCTCTCGCTGCTCGTGCGCTGACGGGCCGTGCTCCCTGCGCCTGCCGACCTCTCCCCCTGGCCCCCTCTCCGCGTCGGAGAGGGGGAATCGTCTCCCCCTTCCCGTCTCGGGAAGGGGGACGGAGGGTTAGCGCACGATCAGGGGAGGTCGTAGGGAAGCGGGCGGTGGTAGGGGCGCATGGCCATGCGCCCCTCCACGGTTGCCCGTGCCGAAAACGTCTCTTGATTCTGCATTAGGTCCAACGGCTTTCCCAGCGTATTGGGACCTTTCCAGTCCTCACGACCCGGCGGGGACCGCACCGTTCAGGGGCAACTCCACGTGGAAGGTCGAGCCTTGCCCCTCCACGCTCTCCGCCCAGATGTGTCCCCCGTGCCGCTCTACGATCTGGCCGGACAGGTACAGCCCCAGCCCCAGCCCAGAGATGGCCGGGCCGACGTTGCTGGCCCGGTAGTGCCGCACAAACAACTGGGGCAGGTCCCCTGCCGGGATGCCGATGCCCCGGTCCTGCACCGCCACGTGCGCCTGGTCTGCGCTCGCGCGCAGCCGCACCGTGACCGGCCGCTCCTCCGGGCTGTACTTGGCCGCGTTGTCCAGCAGGTTGGTGAGCACCTGCTCCAGCCGCCCCCGGTCCCAGGTGCCCCATACCGGCTGCTCCGCCCCCTCCAGGCTGAAGGGGTGATCGGGGTGCAATTCCTGCTGCTGGTCCACCACCTGGCGCAGCAGCGCCGCCAGGTCCATCCGCTCCGGGCGCAGCTCCAGCCGCCCGGTGGCAATACGGGAAAGGTCCAGCAACTCGCTGACCAGGCCCACCATGTAATCGGTGCGCTCGCCAATGGTGCGCAGCAGGCGGGCCTCCTGCTCCCCCAGGGCGGACATCCCGCGGGCGACCTGGCGCAGCAGCAACTGGCTGGTGCCCTTGACCGCGGTCAGGGGCGTCTTCAGCTCGTGGGCGGCCAGGGACAGGAACTCGTCTTTGAGCTGCTCCAGGGTCTTGCGCTGGGTGATGTCCTGGAACACTGCCACCGCCGCGATAATGCGGTCATTTTCGTCACAAATGGGCGCGGCGCTATCGAGGAAGATGGTGCGGTCGCCCCCGGGACGCTCGATGTCCAGCTCGACGCCCAGGACGGGCTCGCCCTGCAAGGCCCGCACCAGGGGCAGGTCCTCCAGGGCGTAGGGCTGCCCGTCGGCGCTCGTGGGCCGCTCCAGGCGCCACTGCTCCTCGACGGTGGCCCTCTCCAGACGGCGCAGGCGGCGTGCAACGCCATTCGCCAGGGAGAAGCGACCCTCCGCATCAGCGAGGACCACGCCCACCGGGATCTGATCGAGGACGGCCAGCAGGCGACGGCGCTCGAACTCGGCCTCGCGGTAGAGCCGCGCATTGTCCACCGCGAGGGCGGCGCGGTAGGCCAGGTCCTCCGCCAGGGCCAGGTCCGCCGGCCCGTAGCGGCGGCCCGACTCGGCGGTGACCAGGCTAATGGTCCCCAGCGTCCGACCTCGGGCCCGCAGCGGCGCCAGGATCGCGGACCGGAGGCCCACCGTACGGAGCAGCGCCAGGTGCTCGGGGTCGCGGGCGGCGGCCTCCAGCAGCGCACCGGGGATATCGGGATAGATCTCGGACTGACCGGTGCGGAGCACCTGGGCCACGCCGGCCGACGCGCTGGGGTCATAGGGGTAGCGCTCCTGGATCTCGCGGGCCCACTGCACCTTGGCCGGGTCCGTGTGGGCCACCGCCAGCGGACGGGCCTGCCCATCCGCTGCGACGATGTGGACGACGCACCAGTCCGCGAGCTCGGGCACCGTCAGCTGGGCCAGTTGGGTCAGCGTCACCTCGTAGTCGAGGGAGGCATCGAGCACCACGCTGGCCTCGGCCAGGAACGCCTGGCGCCGCTGCGCAGCTTCGGCTGCCGCGCGTGCCGCTTGCTCGCGGTCCAGATGCCGGGCGCGCTCTTCCACTTCCTTCAGCTCCGTGATATCCTGCGCCGTCCCGACCATCCGCACCGGACGGCCCTTCTGGTCCCGGATCATCTCGCCGCGGGCGTGGAGCACCCGCACCGTGCCGTCCGGGCGGACGATCCGGTGCTCGAACTGGAAGAGCGCGCCGTCCTGGTACGCCCTGGAGATGATGCGGTGGACGAGATCGCGGTCCTTCGGGTGGACGCGCGCCAGGAACCCGTCGTAGTTGGCGTCGAACTCCTGCGGGGTCAGGCCGTAGATCCGGTACAGCTCATCGGACCACAGCACCCGGTCCTGGGGGATATCCCACTCCCAGCTACCCAGTTGGGCGATGTGCTGCGCTTCGGCCAGCCGCGTCTCGCTGTGCTTGAGCTGTTCCTCGGCGCGCTTGCGCTCGCTGATGTCCCGAATGGCGGCCGTCGTCAGCAGGCCGTCCTCGGTCTCCAGGGGGCTGAGGCTGATCTCCACCGGAAACTCGGTGCCATCCTTCCGCCGGGCGTACAGCTCCAGGCCCACGCCCATGGGCCGGACGCGGGGGGCCGCGGCGTACGCGGCGCGGTGGCCGGTGTGCAGACCCCGGAAGCGCTCGGGCACCAGGATCTCAATGGGTTGCCGGAGGAGTTCGTCACGAGTGTAGCTGAACAGGCGCTCCGTCTGCGAGTTGACGAACACGATGCGGCCGTCACGGTCCACGGTCACCAGGGCGTCCGGCGCCGCTTCCAGGAGCCCGCGGAACTTGGTCTCGGCGGCCTCGAGCTGTTGGAGGAGTTCCCGCGTCCTGCGGACGGCTTCGGCCTGCTTGCGATCGGTGGTGAGCGCGATGACGAGGAACGCCACCGACGCGAAGAGAACCAGCGAGAGCAGGGGCTCCACGCCGGTGAACGGCCGCGCCGCAGTCGGCGGCGCCAGGAAGGTGAGGCTCGCCCCCACGGACAGCAGGATCGCCAGCAGTCCTGGCCCGATACCGCCATACCACGCGCTGAAGGTCACCGCGGCCAGCAACAGCAGGAAGCCCGTCGGAGGGGCCAGCGAACGACCCAACGCCAGCGTGAGGAGCGATGCCAGCACACTCGCGGCAACTGCCACGGCGTATCCCGCCAGGCTCGCGGACACTTTGGCGTGCATGTTCTCCTCTCCCTCGCCGCGCGGTGGCACACGGAATATCGCGTCCGGTAGCGCGTCTCCCCGTGGCGATCTCTATCATAGCATGGGGACGAGAAATATGTCGTGATCCAAAGCACCTGGGAGTGCGGCCAGCGCTGGTACCAGATGGGAGGTGGGGATGGACCTCTCCCCGCCCGCCTGCGGCGGGCTGCCCCTCCCCACGGCGGGAAGGGGCGGACCGTTGGCACGAGGTGGCAGCTCAGGAGTGGAGCCGCTGCCCGTTCCCTCTCCCAGGGGGAGAGGGAGCCTCCGCCTGTCTTCACATCGAAGCTGTCCGCGCTTGAACTCTGCTTCGGCGTGGGGCGCGGCGCGCGGGAGGAGAGGCGGCGCCAGAGGCCGAGGAGGGAGAGGGGATCCGTGTCCCGCGAGATCTAGCGGCCTGTCACCCGTGATGTGCGGGGTACCGCTCGGTAGGGGCGGGTTTCAAACCCGTCCCTACACCCCAGCAGTTCGCCCGTGACAGAGCGCTAGAGCGTGTTTGCAAATCGTTTATAATTGATATGGAAAAGATGCGCTCTATCTGTCATGCTGAGCCCTTCAACAGGCTCAGGTAAACTCCGCGAAGCATCCGTACTCCTGGTGCCCTAGCTTGCAGGGGCTACGGATGCTTCGGCCTCCGGCCTCAGCATGGCAACGTGCGCGCCCGGCCTATCTCCAATTTGCCAACACGGCCCTACCCCTTGTAGAACACGTAGTACAGGCGCTCCAGCCAGGAGAGGCCGCCGCCGACGTCGATGGGGCGCTCCCGCCAGTAGACAGTCTTGCGGCGCGGCCGAATGAGCCAGGTGGCGATCCCGAAGGCGAGCAGCAGCAGTCCCAGGTTGGCAGCCAGAGGCCCCAGGGCGCCCAGCAGCCCGAACCGCCACAGGACGATCAGCACGATCCCGGCCACGATGACATGGCCGGGGCCGCGCGGCCGCGGGTCGACCGGGAAGCGCATCAGCCGGCTGGGCCGGGGTCGGTCGGGCAAGCGGTCCGCCCCGGCGCGCCGCAGGGCGTCCTCGATATCTTGCTGGAACCGCTGAGGGTCTGGCTGCTCGGCCATCGTCACTCTCCCAACATCGGCGTGCAGGCCCCGGCCCGGGTCCTTCCCGCATGGGTGCGGACGCCCCACCCTCGTTATGGATGGCGGTGGCGCCCCGGCACGGCGGCTTCGGCGCCGTGGTGCTCCTCGGTTTCGGGGGTGAGCGTGCAGTAGAGGTTCTCGATCTGGCAGCCTGGACACTCCACCTGGATGGTGGCGTGGCCGATGTGGAAGCGCTGCCCGAGCGCCGTGTTGATCTGGCGCAGCACCTCGGCCGCCCGACTGATGGGCATGTCTTCCAGTTCAACGTGGCAGCTCAGCGCATGGAGGTTCGGCGCAATGGTCCAAACGTGCAGGTCGTGGACGTTGCGCACGCCCGCGACGTGGTACATCGCCCGGATCACCTCGCCGATATCCACGTGCCCCGGCGTCGCCTCGACGAAGATGGCGACGGACTCCCGGATGATGCCCCAGGCGCCCACCGCCAGGATCAGCCCGATGAGCACGCTCACGGCGGGGTCCACCCAGCTCCAGCCGGTCAGGAGCAGCGCGCCACCGGCGACCACCGCGCCCACCGAACCCAGCGCATCGCCCAGCACGTGCAGGGCCGCGCTGCGCACCGGGAGGTTATGAGCGTGGGAGTCGCGCAGCAGCAGCAGGATGAAGAGATTGACGCCCAGGCCCACCGTGGCGACCACCAGCATCAGGCCTCCCTGGACCTCGGGGGGGTCCTGGAGCCGACGGAACGCCTCGTAGAAAATCCAGCCCGTGATGCCCACGAGCAAGAGGGCGTTCACGATGGCGATGAGGATGCCCAGGCGGTGGTAGCCGTAGGTCATCCGCTGGGTTGGGGGCCGTTCAATCTGGGTGACCCCGACCCAGGCCAACAGCAGCGCCAGCAGGTCGGTGAACACATGCCCGGCATCGCTCAAGAGCGCCAGGCTATTGGCGGCGTAGCCTCCCACGACCTCGGCCACCAGAATGGCCCCGGTGAAGACAATGGCGACCTGCAAGCGCCGCCCCATGCGTCCGCTTGCTCCTGCTGCTTCCATACGTGCCCTCCTGACCCTTATCGAGGGCTGGCTTCTCGCTCTCATTGTACCGCCCGGAGCGGCGCAGCAACAAGCGTGCGGACAGTCGCGGTCCCCGGTCCGCTGCCGGGGGTTCCGGGGCGGATGGGTGTTCCGGCGCTCACCTTATGGCCGAAGGTAGGGAATGAGGCGCTGCACCACGTAGCCGTTCAGGAGCAGCAGGGTCGCCAGCAGGCCCAGGAACCCCATAGTGTGGTAGCGGGGCGCGCTGACCTCCCGCAGGCCCAGGAGCAGCAGCAGGGCGATGGGGATGATGGCCGGGAAGAGGTAGCGTCCCTGCGGTTGGAAGAACTGGAGGTTATACCCGGCCATCTGGAAGGCGACCAGCAGCACCGCCAGGGACGCCAGGCCGAGGGCGCGGCCTAGGCCGGTGCTCAGGACCCCGGCCTGGCGGGCGGAGCGGGCCAGGAACAGCAGCAGCCCGACGGTGGCGAGGGCGGTCAGGCTGCTCAGCAGGACGTACACCCAGCCCTCCGCCGGCACGCCCATCCAGCCCAGTTGCACCCAGAAACTGCGGAAGGTGATGAGGACGAAGTCCTGGACGAAGGCCAGGGTGAGGGGGCCGCTGCGCGGCTGGCCGACCACGACGGCATCGTGACGGCCCAGGCCGGTCAGGTCCAGGCTGCCGTACACCAGCGCGTTCCGCACGAACCACCATCCCGCCACCAGGAGGGCCACCGCGTAGACGACCAACATCTGGCCCAGCAGCGAGCGGACCCGGCTGTGGCCGCCTCCGCCGCCCTCCGGCGCGATCAGGATCCCCAGCGGGATGAGCAGCGCCGCCGCGTAGACCGTTGCCTTGGTGAGGAGGGCAAGCCCCAGGAGAACGCCCAGCCCGACGGGCCCGGCCAGCCGGTCCAGGAGCGAGCGCGGCGGTGTGGCGACGCCGCGGGCGATGCGGTGCGCCAGGGCCAGCAGCACCAGCGAAAAGATGACCTCGGCCAGGACGTCGTTGTTGACCGCAGCGGCGATGGCCGTGTGCTGGGGAATGACCGCGATGAAGGCCGGGACGGCGAGGGCAAGCCCCGGACTCTCCGGGACCAGACGGCGTACCAGGGCTGCCGCGATGAGCAGCAGGACCAGGGACCAGGCCAGGGAGAAGAGCCGCAGCGCCCGCACCTGGTCGGCCAGGGGCCAGGAGGCGGTGGCGAAGGCCACCGGGGTCGCCAGCAGATAGTAGAGGGGCGGCTGGTGGGATTCGTAGCGGAGGTCGGCCACCGCGCGGTCCGGCGGGAAGCGCTGAGCTTTGAGGTCCTCCAGGGTGCGGGCGTCCCAGTCGCCGGGCTGGAGCACGGGAAGCCCCTGCCCGGTGGCGATGGACTGGACATAATTAAAGTGGGCCGGCTCGTCGGGCGCCTGCCAGGGCGGGGTCTCCAGGGCGTAGACGATGCCGAGGCCCGCGGCCAGGAGCAGGACGGCCAGCAGCCCGGCGGCGTGGAGCAGGGCGCGCGTGGGAGCGGACCGGGGGCGACGCTTCAGCGTGTGGGGTCCTCCAGCGTTGCAGTTCCGACGCGGGGTGGGCGGGCATGGCGGTGCTGCCAGCGGATGGACACGAGGTCGCGAAGCACGGCCACGGCCTGGCCCGCGGTCACGCGCATGCGGGAGCCGCCCACGTTGGACCAGGTGATGGGCACCTGGGCGATGCGGTAGTTCCACCGCTGCGCCAGGTAGAGGATCTCGGTATCGAATACCCATCCGGTGAGGTGCTGCGCGGAGCAGAGGGCCTGGGCCGCCTCGCGAGTCAGGGCCTTAAAGCCGCACTGGGTATCGGCGATGCCGCGCACCGCCAGGGCCTCCACCGCCAGGTGGTAGAGCTTGCCCAGGACACGGCGGTGGGGTGGCTGGGAGGCGCGCATGTCGCTGCCGTCGGGCTGGATGCGGTTGCCGATAGCCAGGTCGTAGCCCATGCTCAGGTAGGCCAGTAGCTTGCGTACTTCTTCGACCGGGGTCGGCAGGTCGGCGTCGGTGTACACCACATACTTCCCGCGGGCGGCCAGGCAGCCGCGCCGCACCGCTGCGCCCTTGCCCTGGTTCGGGGCGTAGGAGATCACGCGGAGCTCGACGTGGGGCGGCATGGCGTCCATGCGCTGTTGGGCCAGTGCCGCCGTCCGGTCGCGGCTGCCGTCGTCCACCACGATGACCTCGGCGGGGAAGGGCTCGGCGCGCAGGAACGCGATGATCCGGTCGAGGGTGCCCGGCAGACGCCGCTCCTCGTTATACGCGGGGATGACGATGGACAGGTAGAAGTCAGGAGTCACAACGCCTCGTCAGGAGTACGGATTCACTATCTATCTGTGTGTTCTCCGTGCGCTCTGTGGTGCATCCTCACAACCCGGAGCGCAGGAGGGCCTCGATGGTGCGGTCGTCCACCCGACGCCGGGCCTGGATCTCCCGGCGCTTGACCAGCATGGTGGGGATGGCGAGCAAGGCCGCCAGTTGCCCCCGGATGCGGGCGCGGGCGGCAGGCTCCCGCCAGTGGCGCAGGGCCTCCAGGGTAAGGCGGCATTGCCCCCGGGCCATGCGCCACCAGTACCGCCGCAGCAGGCTGGCCGGTACGTTCTTGACGATGACGTTAATGAAGTTGCGGCCACACAGGTAGCTCGCCAGGGGACCGCCGCCGGTGGCGCTGAGCCGGTGGTAGACGCGGGCGGTGGGCACGTAGACACAGGAGTAGCCCGCGAGCTGCGCCCGGAAGCTCAAGTCCACATCCTCGCAGTACCCGACGAAGTCCTCATCAAAGAGACCGATATCGTCCAGCATCGCCCGCCGGTAGGCCGCCGCCCCGGCGCAGGCCCCGAAGACTCGCGTGGCCCCGTCGTACTGGCCGGTGTCCCGCTCCCAGACCCCACGGTTGCCCGGCACGCCGTCCAGGGTGTAGAAGTCCCCGGCGGTGTGGAGGGTATCGCGCCGGTCGAACAGCAAGATCTTGCTGGTGGCCATCCCGGCCTCCGGGTGGGCCTCCAGCCCCGCCACCAGTTCCTCCAGCCAGCGCGGCTCCGGCTCGGTATCGTTGTTCAGCAGAACGATGATCGGGCTGGCCGTGTCGCGGATGCCGCAGTTGACCGCCCCGCTGAAGAAGAGATTGGTGGGCAGCGGGATGCCCCGGACCTCCGGGTACGCCCGCGCCAGCAGCTCCCGGCTGCCGTCCTGGGAGCCGTTGTCTACCACGACGGTCTGAAAGTCCCGGTACACCTGGCAGCGCAGCGCATCGAGACAGGTGGGCAGCAGGTGAGCGCCGTTCCAGTTGGGGATGATCACGGCCACACGAGGGACGGCGGGCGCCGCGGTGGGATGGACAGGGGCAACCTGGGGCTGGGTCATGGGGGCGTTGGCGTCCTTCCACAAGTACGGCTGGCGCTATGATACACTCCAGGGGGAGCCCCTGCAAGCGTACGCGACCCTTGGATATGCCCAGCAGTTGTACCGGGTGGGAGGCGAGGACGGACCTCTCCCCGCCCGCCTGCGGGGTGCTCCCCCTTCCCTTGGAGGGAAGGGGGCCGGGGGGTGAGGTCCCTCACGAGCAGATGAAACAGCCCAGGGCTCGGTGGTCGGCAGACGCGCACACTCCCCTGAGGGCAGGCCACAACGGTCTTCCGAGCCTGCGCTATGGCCCCAGGGAAACCTCATCCAGCCAGAGCACAGGCGCAGCGCCGGAGAGATGGATGCGCACCGTCAGTGTCCCCCGCAGGCCCGTCACGTCGAGCCAGGCATGGCGCCAGGCGTCCTCCGGCGCCAGCGAGAGCGCCATACGCTGCTCGGCGCCCTGCCCGGCGACGCTGATTTCAAGCTGCGCCGGCGAGGACGTGGGGGGCACCCGGTAGACCAGCGAGAGCGCCTGCACCCCGCTGCCGACCGGGTTGGTCTGCTGGCTCAGCTCCGCGGTGCCGGTCAGGACCGC
>JACQUQ010000125.1 GCA_016210175.1 Chloroflexota bacterium
CCTTGGGGCGCGGCGAGGCCCCCACGTTCAGCGACGTGAGGGCCTCATCTGGTCGGGGCGGCAAGATTCGAACTTGCGACCACGCGGTCCCAATCCGCGTGCGCTACCAGACTGCGCCACGCCCCGGTGCGGGGCCGGATGCCGCCGGCATGCCGGAGTACGGAGAGCGCCCCCGACAGCCGCACCAGCAGATGCCCTGGCGCGCGCCCCATACCGTGCTCAACCGGTACAGGGCCAGGGACTCTGCGTGTCTGCTACGATCATAGCCACTCCGGGCTGGCGCGGTCAAGCCCGTGCGATCCTGATCGGTGACGGGGCGGCGGAGACGTGACTGCGATGGCGCACAGTGCCATGCCGTCCCCTATGAGGTGCCCGGCGGCAGGGCGTTGCCGGTGCTCTCCCGCCCGGAGAACGCCTGGATGCCCTGGGCGAGCTCCCGCAGACGGCGGTCCACCAGGGCGTTGATCGTGCCCTCCGGGTAGGCGCCGTTGCTCTCCCGTGCGCCGGCGGGCCAGCCGGTGAGCAAGCTGATGGCTTCGTCAACGGTGCTGACCGCGTAGACGTGGAAGAGGCCTTGCTGCACGGCCTCCACCACGTCATGGCGCAGCATCAGGTTGCGGACGTTCTGCGCCGGGATCAGCACCCCCTGGTTGCCGGTGAGCCCCTTCGCCTTGCACACCGCAAAGAAGCCTTCGATCTTTTCGTTCGCGCCGCCGATGGGTTGGATCTCCCCTTTCTGGTTGACGGAGCCGGTGACGGCGATCTCCTGCTGGATGGGCGCCCCGGCGAGGTCGGACAGGATGGCGTAGAGTTCGGTGGAGGAGGCGCTATCGCCCTCCACCTCCTCGTAGGACTGCTCGAAGCAGATGCTGGCAGCCAGAGAGAGGGGCTTGTCCTGGGCGTACCTGGCCCCCAGGTAGCCGCTCAGGATGAGTACGCCCTTATCGTGGATTTTGCCGCTGAGTTGCGATTCCCGCTCAATGTTGATGACCCCGTTACGGCCCATGAAGGTCTGGGCGGTCACGCGGGACGGCCGGCCGAAGCTGATGTCCCCCAGGTCGTAGACCGCGAGCCCGTTGACCTGGCCGATCTGTTCCCCCTCGACGTCGACCAGGATGGTGCCCTGGGTAATCAGCTCCCGGATGCGCTCTTCGACCAGGCTGGCGCGGTAGACTTTTTCGTGGAGCGCCTTGCGCACGTCCTCGCCCATGACCATGGTGTGCTCGGCGCGCCGCGCCCAGTAATCGGCCTCGATGAGCAGGTCTTCCAGGGGGCCAAAGCGGGACGAGAGCTTCTCCTGGTCGGCGACCGCGCGGGCGCCGTATTCCGCCACCTCGGCCACCGCCGTGCGATGGAAATGGAGGAGCCCATGACGGCCACAGCAGGAGCCGACGAAGCGGGCGTAGGCGTCCAGGTGCGTATCGGTCCGGGGGATCTGGGTGTCGAAGTCGGCCCGGACTTTGAAGGCTTCCCAGAACTCCTCATCGGTGCGGGAGAGCAGTTGGTAGAGCAAGGGTGGGCCGGTCATGATGACTTTCACGGTGAGCGGCATCGGCTCCGGGCGGAGCCCCTGCGGCGCTGCGAAGCCGGGGACCATCTGCTCCATCGGGTCTTCCAGCCGGACTTCCCGGACTCGCAGGGCGCGCTTGAGGCTCTCCCACACGGCGGGGGTGGCGAGCACGTCCCGCGCGTTCAGGATCAAGTAGCCGCCGTTCGCCAGGTGCAGCGCGCCGGGCTTGATCATCGTGTGGTCGCTGAAGTACGCGCCCATGAGCGACCGACGCTCGACCTTGCCGAACAGGTTGCCGTAGGTCGGGTGGGGCTCGATGACGACCGGTGGGCCGGTGCGCCCGCTGTTATCCACCAGGACGTTGACCCGGAAGGGGAGATACGGGTTATCCGGGCCCAGGCGCCGCAGCCCGTTGGTGGGTCCCGGCGGGCTGGGTGGCTCCTGCGGCTGCGGCCCGGCGCGCCCGTTCTCGAGGAACAGGTCCAGGTGCTCCAGGGTGTACGTCCGCAGGTCCTGGAGGAACTGGAGCACCGGGGGGAAATCGCGGTACTCCCCGGTGAGCTCCTGGAACAGGTGGCTGCTGGCGAAGTCGCCCGTCTGCTCGACCAGGGCCTGCACCCGCTCGTTGGCCTCACGCTGGAGCTGGTGGCCCCGCTCGAAGGCAGCCTCGACGCGGGCCCGCAGTTCCCGCTCCTGCGCCTCCAGGGCCGCGCGCAGATCCCCACTGATGGCCATGTACTCTTCCCGGCTCAGGGGGCGGCCGTTCACCTGCGGGATGATCTGGATGCCCATGGGCGCCGGGCGGAGCAGGAAGCCCTGGCCCAGGGCTTCCTGCTCCAACGCCTGCGCGACGGCCTGGGACTCGGCTTGGGCGGCGTCGAGGAGCGCTTTGCGGTGGGCTTCGAACTCCGGCTCGGTCAGGGCGCGGGCGATGGCCTGACGCAGGTCGGTCAGGAGGCGTTCTATCTGGTGGCGGAGACTGCGGCCGCGGCCGCCGGGCAGGGCGACCAACTGCGGTCGGTCAGGGTCGGCAAAATTGTGGAGGTAGCACCGGTCCTGCGGGTGTGGACCGCTGCCCTGCACCCCTTTTTCCGCGATACGGCGCTGGAGGTATGCCTGGATGGCGGAGGCGCGTCCCGTCCCCGAGAGGCCCGTCACGAAGATGTTATAGCCGGGGCGGTCCATCGCCAGACCGAACTCCAGCGCCCGCAGCGCCCGCTCCTGGCCGATGAACTCGTCCAGGGGGTTGAGCTCGTCGGTACATACGAAGGGGAAGCGCTCCGGGTCACAGCGCCACCGCAGACGCTCTGGGGGAACCTCAAAAGCAGTGCGATCCATGCGCAGCCTCCCGATATAGGATCGCGCCCGGCAGTGGGGGTGCGTTGCCGAGCGTACGGCGTCCTCACCATTATTGGGGGCCGCTGACGGTTCGTCAAGCGCGCGGGTCGCGCGGTGCGCCCAGAAGGTATCCCGGCGGGAGGTGAGGACGGACCTCTCCCCGCTCGCCTGCGGCGGGAAGGGGCGCGGGCTGCTCCCCCCATAGGCATCAAGCTCAGCTCGACTTTATCCAATCAGGCGGCCCAGGCAAGGGCGTCGGTGAGTTGCCCCAAGACCTGCCTGGGCAGTTTTACGACATCGGTTGTTGGGCCGGAG
>JACQUQ010000132.1 GCA_016210175.1 Chloroflexota bacterium
GCCGGAGGGCATCCCCAGGTCCTGCCAGACCTCCGGCAGCCGCTCTTTGGGGATGCCCAGCAGGTCGATGCGCTGGCCGCCGGTGATCTTGACCATGGACACCTGGTACTTGTCCGCGACCGCGGCGATGCGGCGCAGTTGCTCCGGGCTGGTGATGCCGCCGTAGATGCGGGGCACCACGCTGAAGGTGCCGTCCTTCTGGATGTTGGCGTAGACCCGGTCGTTGATGAAGCGGGCGTCCCGCTCATCCTCGTACTCGCTGCCCCAGATGGTCTTCAGGAGGGAGGCCAGCCCCACCTTGCTGCCGGGGTCCTCCTTGCCCCCGGCCAGGGCAGCGAACACCGCGGAGACGCTGCGCAGGTTGTGCTCCTTGATGGCCGTGATCAGGTCCGGCTTGGTCAGGGGCACGCCGGGCACGTAGTAGTGTACCGAGGGGTCTTCGGCAACCATATCCCCCGCCACCAGCTCCAGGATGGCCTGCACCTGGGGCTTGCAGGAGCCGCAGCCCGTCCCGGCGCGGGTGGCCTCGCACACCAGCTTGAGGCTCCGCAGTCCGCCCTGCACCGCGGCGACGATCTTGCCCTTCGTCACCCCGTTGCAATTGCAGACCTGGGCCGTGTCGGGCAGGTCGGCCACGCTGAGGGCCTTCGGCTCCGCACTCAAGGGGAAGAGCAACTCCGCCCGGCTCTCCGGTAGCTCGGTCTCCCGCTCAAAGGCCTGGAGCAGGCCGGGCGCGGCCAGGCCGTCGCCCAGCAGGATGGCCCCGGCCAGCAGACCATCCCGGACGATGAGCTTCTTGTAGACGCCGCGCCGGGGCTCGCTGTAGTGGACTACCTCGTCGTGCTCGGAGCGCGGTTCCTTGTCGCCCATCACCGCCAGGTCCACCCCCATCACCTTGAGCTTGGTGGAAAGCTTGGAGCCGTGGTAGGCCGCCTGGGGGTTGCGTCCGGTGAGGACCTCCGCCAGCACCTGGGCCTGCTCCCAGATGGGCGCCACCAGCCCGTAGGTCTTGCCCCGGTGCTCCACGCACTCGCCCACGGCGTAGATGTCGGGGTCGTTGCGGCAGGACATGTCGTTGTGGACCACGATGGCCCGCTGCACGTTGATCCCCGCACTCTTGGCCAGCTCCACGTTGGGCACGATGCCGCACGAGATGACTACCATGTCGCAGTCCAGGGTGGTGCCGTCCTTGAAGGCCAGGCCGGTCGGCCGTTCGTCGCCCAGGATGGCGCGGGTCATCTTGTCCAGGTGGAACCGGACGTCCATCCCTTCCAGGGTCCGCTGGAGCAGGGCCGCAGCGGGGGCATCAAGCTGGGTCTCCATGAGGTAGGACGCCAGGTGGACCACGTGGACCTCCAGACCAAGCCGGAGCAGCCCGCGCGCCGCCTCCAGCCCCAGGAGGCCGCCCCCGATGACGGCGGCGCGGCGGGCCTGCGGGGCGAACTGGACCATGGCATCGCAGTCACTCAGCGTGCGGAACACAAAGACACCGGGCTTGGGCGCGCCCTCGGCGGTCCGCAGTCCCTCCATCGGGGGGACAAAGGGGTGGCTGCCCGTGGCGATGACCAGCTTGTCGTAAGGCTCGACCACGCCGCCGGGCGCGTACACCGCCTTGGCGGTGCGGTCAATCCACCCGGCCCGCACGCCCACGAGCAGCTTCACCCCGTGTTCTTCGTACCAGGCCAATGGATTGATGAAGATGTCCTTGGGATCGTGGCTGCCGCCCAGGATGCCCGACAGCAGGATGCGGTTGTAGTTGCCGTAAGGCTCCTCACCGAACATTACGATCTCGAAGCGGTCCCCGCCGCCACGGGCCAGCACCTCTTCCACCAGCCGCGCTCCTGCCATGCCATTGCCGATTACCACGAGCCGTTGCTTGCCTGCCATCGCCTTCCTCCATCGCCGCAGACCGCGTCCCCGCTCACTCCGTCCGCGGTCCACCGTCCTCAGTGCGCTCGATGCGCACCGCACATACCTTGAACTCCGGCATCCGGCTGGTGGGGTCCAGCGCCGGGTTGGTCAGCCGGTTGGCCGCCAGGACGCCGCCCCAGTGGAAAGGCACGAAGACCGTATCCTCCCGGATGCCTGCCGTCAGCTTCACCGTGAAGGCCGCCGCGCCCCGGCGGGTGCGCAGCGTCACCGTTTGGCCCTCTCGGAGGCCGTAGCGCCGCGCCGTGGCCGGATGCACCTCTGCCAGCGGCTCCGGCGCCAGCTCCCGGAGCCGGTCCACCCGGCGCGTCTGGGTGCCCGACTGGTACTGGGCCAGCACCCGCCCGGTGGTCAGGTACAGCGGGTAGCTGGCATCCGGCTCCTCGGCGGGCGGCTGGTGGCGCACCGGGTGGAAGCGCGCCCGGCCGCTGGGGGTGGGAAAGCCCTCAGCGAACAGCCGGGGCGTGCCGGGGTGGTCCTCCGCCGGGCAGGGCCAGAACACCCCCTGCTGGGCCGCAATCCGCTCGTAGGTGATGCCGGCGTAGTCGGCGACGCCACCCGCGCTGGCCCGACGCAGCTCCTCGAAGACCTGCCGCTCGTCGGCGAAGGCGAAGAACTGGCCCTTGCCCAGGCGCTCCGCCAGGGCGCACAGCACCTCCAGATCGGTGCGCACCCCCGGAGGCGGAGCAACAGCCCGCTGCCGCAGGATGACCCGCCCCTCCAGGTTGGTCATGGTGCCCCCCTCCTCGGCCCACTGGGCGACGGGGAGCACCACGTCGGCAAGCTGTGCCGTCTCCGAGAGGAAGAAGTCGGCCACGGCCAGGAAATCCAGGGCGCGCAGGCGCTCCTCCACGTGCTGCGCATGGGGGGCCGAGACGACCACGTTGGAGGCCATGACCAGGAGCGCCCGCACGCCGCCCTCTTGCCCCAGGCCATCCAGTAGCTCGTAGGCCGAGGACCCGGGGCCGGGCAACTGGTCCTCCGGGATGCCCCAGACTGCGGCGACGTGGCGACGGGCGGCCGGGTCGTCGATCCGGCGGTAGCCGGGAAGCTGGTCCGCCTTCTGGCCGTGCTCGCGCCCGCCCTGGCCGTTGCCCTGGCCGGTCAGGCAGCCGTAGCCGCTGGCGGGCTTGCCCACCAGCCCCAGGGCCAGGGCCAGGTTGATGTACGCCAGGGCGTTGTTCACCCCCTGGGCGTGCTGCTCCGCCCCGCGAGCGGTCAGGACCATGGCGGTCCTGGCCGTCCCCAGCAGATGGGCCGCCCGCACCAGGTGCGCCTCCGGGACACCCGTAATGCGCTCCACCCGCTCCGGCCAGTAGGTCGCGACCTCGGCCCGGACCCGCTCGAACCCTTCGGTGCGCGCCCGGATGTACTCCTGGTCAATGAGGCCGTCGCGCACCAGGATGTGCAGCAGGCCGTTAGCCAGGGCCGCATCCGATCCCGGTATCAGGCGCAGGTGGAGGGCCGCTTCCTGGGCCGTGGAGGTGCGGCGCGGGTCCACGACGATGAGCTGCCCGCCGTTGGCCCGCTGGGCCGCAAAGTACTGCATGATGGGCGGCATGGTCTCCGCCGGGTTGCCGCCCGCCAGCAGGATGACTTCGGCATGGGGGATGTCCCCCAGGGGGAAGGGCAGGCCGCGGTCGATGCCGAAAGCCCGGAGACCAGCCGCCGCGGCGGAGGACATACAAAAGCGACCGTTATAGTCGATGTTAGACGTGCCCAGGGCCAGGCGGGCGAACTTGCCCAGCAGGTAGGCCTGCTCGTTGGTGAGCGCGCCGCCGCCGAACACCCCCGCAGCGTCCCGGCCGTAGCGCGCCTGCGCCTCCCGCAGGGCGCGGGCCGTCCGGTCCAGGGCCTCGTCCCAGGTCGCCGGGACCAGGACGCCGCGGGCATTGCGCGCCAGGGGCGTCAGCAGGCGGTCCGGGTGGGCCAGGGTCGCAGCCGCGGTCCAGCCCTTGATGCACAGCGCGCCCTGGTTCACCGGGAACAGGTCGTTCCCGGTGATGACGGCCTGCTCGCGCGGCCCGGCCAGGCGCATCCCGCACTGGAAGGCGCAGTAGGGGCAGTGGGTGGCCGTCGGGGGCTGCTCCGAACGGGGCGCGCTGTGCATGGACTGGCCGTGCCTTTCTTGGGGATGGGCATGACCAGCATAGACGGCGCAGTTTTCCAGCGGGTAACGCCGAAGTTACAGGCAGGAGAATTCTCTGTGAACAAAACGTCAAGAGGATTGCTGCGGCGTAGCTCAGGTATTGCCGCGCGGTAGCTATCCGGTGCGGGGGGGAGACAGGGGCGCGCCGCGGCCTACCCCATTTCCCGGATGTCCACGATTTCGCACAGACGGGCCGGGAACATCGTCGCCGCCCCCGTATCGTCGGTGATACCGAGCCAGACTTCCTGGATGCCGTTTGACTGACGTGCGATCTGGATGTATTCTACGTCGTAGATGATCCCCGGTGTCACGCGAACGTCAAACTCGCGGGCCAACTCCGGCGGCAGGCTACGAAAGCGCACCCCAAAGGGCAACATCGGGGAAACCATACTGCACCCTCACCTTCCCGAAAAGGCCCCGGTTGCGAGCGAGCGCTACCCTCGCCGGGGCAGCGTTGTTCTCTGGTATCCTAACGCTTTCTCCCCGGCGCAAGAAGGGGGCAGCTTCCCGATTGCAGGAGAGGTTCTGCCGGCGAAGCCGGTAGCCGAGCAGGAGCGGCCCGCTCGTCCTTCGACCGCTCAGGCACATGAGACCGAGGAACTGTATGGCAGCACCGGATACGCCGCACCAGGCGCCTCCAGCAACCATCGGGCAAAGCATCGTGGCCGGACTGCTCGGCTTCGGCATCTGCGTTGTTTGTCTGCTTCCTCCGCTGATCCACTTCATCACCGGGCCCCTCGGTCCATTCCTGGGTGGGCTGATCGGAGGCTCCCGCGTGCGCGCCCGTGGTCGTGATGCCCTGGTCATCGGGCTGACTATCGGCAGCACGCTTGCGGTCGTTGTCGGCGGTGCCGCGGGGGTAGTCCTGGCGTTGTTGCCGCTGAAGGGCAGCCCGCTGGGGAATGTCGAGGCGATCGCCGCGGGCGCCCTGGTCTATGGCTCGGCCCTGGGTGGGCTGGGCGCCGTCATTGGGGGTTGGCGTGAGCGGCGGGGATAAGCGGATGAGCGGTCCCTGTCCCTTACTGGTGGGCCAGGCCGATGAGGAGCAGGGAGAGCGAGAGGATGTAGACGGTCGTTGCGGTAAATCCCGTGACCATGAAACCTATCGTCTTATTTTCGATCTCTTTGGTGAGCAAGGCTGAGGTGATCGAGGTCACGAGGGGGAAGAGGTTCAACAGTGCGATCGAGGGAAGGTGGACACTGATAGTGCTGGTCGCCTCCAGCGAGCTCCACACGGGGATATCGAAGATCAGGTAGCCAAGCATCGCCCCGGCCACAAAGAGCAGCACGTGCCGCTTGCGCGGCACCCCATACTTGGCGACGGCGAGCGCCCCCGCCGACCAGATAGCAAGCGTGTAGCCATAGGGCACCGCGATACTTTGCACTACCGCCGTCACCGCCGTTGCAAAACTCACGCGCCCTCTCCCCTTCCCTCAACTGAGAACTGCTGCTTCGGTCCGGTGTTGCTGCACGCCGGTGCGATGGGGGTGCCCTTAGCTTAGCGCCCGCTCAAAATGAGGTTCGCCCCATCAGTGCGAGCGCTCTTGATAGTCGCTGGCATGGCCGACGGTGTCGGCGGCGAGATCCCGGCGCTCTGCATCATGGGGAAGACGAACTGCGTGAACAGCCCTACCGGGAGCGGCAGCGCACCGATACGGGCGCTCTCGATGGTGACGCTGACTCCGCCCTCGCTGACCAGCCGCAGCTCGGCGATGCCCCCCACCGGCCGGCCCATGACCTCGGCCAGGCCCACCGCAGTCATGCGGTTCTCCGGGCGCAGCCGCACAAAGATGCTCTTCAGGGGTGAGGCCGACGGCGCGCTGGTGAGGGTCTGGGCCAGCTTCGCGTTCAGCTCTTGCTCAGCGAAGGCTACCTCGCCGGTCCCGCCCGGCCCGGCCATCAGGCCCGCCAGTTTCCGGTCAAAACTCGCCGCGGCTTCGGGGACGACCGGCGGAGGCACTTCGTCGATAGGCCGGAACATCAGGAACACGACCAGGGCCATCGCCAGGACGCTGGCGAGCACCGGAAGCACCATACATCCGCAGCCGCGCACGCATCACCTCCAGAGCGGGTATCCCCTACCAGGGGAGGCTATCCGAACCAGGGCGTGGCCGTTGCCTGAGAGGGTGTATGCGTAGACCTCCCCCCCGTGTCTCGGTGCGGGGCCGGCGGAGCAATCGGGGCTACTGCTCCCACCTCTGGACCACCCGCTACCATACGGTACTAGTGTTCTGTCAGCCGTGAACTGATGGGTGAGACCGCCGCCGTGAACGGCGGGCCCGCCCTTCAGGGCGGCGGGATGGCACCCATCACAGGAGGATTGACAGAGCACTGTGTCGTCTACCGACGGTGCTCTCTGCCACCCTCCTACGGTGCCGGGGCCGCGTTGCCGAGGGTATTCACGACGTTCAGTGTGCCGGTAGCGCCATCAAGGGTCACGACCGACCACCACCGGCCTTCACCTTGCGGTGCGGTGATGATCTGAAGCAACTGATCGCCGCGGTACACCGTCACGCGGGACCCCGACGTCGCCAGGCTGCCGTCAGAGCTGTACTGGTTGACTGCGAAGAGGTAGGTGCCAGGGTAGACTTGGTCTATGGTAATGGTCTCCGGTCCCTGGCCGCTCCGGGCATCAATATCGAGCCGGGCCGTGCCATCCAGGGCGCTGCGGTTGTTCGACGGGTGGTAGACGTGGCTCTCACGACCTTGAGGAAACCACAGGTGGGCATCCAGGTCCCTGGGAGACGCGCCCCAGGTGAGCACAATGCGGTATTGTCCCTCCCGGAGTATGGGCGAGAGGGCAAACCCCACGCCGCTCATGCCGGTCTCCGGGACGTCAATCGTCTCCCGGTGGACGATGTACCCCGGATAGGTCACGGTCAGCTCGTGGCGTCCCGCCGGGATGCCCTGGAGGCTGTAGCGTCCCGCAGCGTTGCTGATGGCCAGGCGGTTGACAGCCTCGACCGCGATGCGGACCTCCCGCAGGGGCTGGCCGTCGCGGGCATCGTACACCGCCCCGGCCACCACGCCCGGCCCGACGCGCTCGTCCACCACGGACGCGGCGGTCGCGGTGGCTGCGGCCTGCGCTGGCGACACCGTGGCAGTCTGCCCGCCCAGACCCCCCGTCGCTGTGCCCGGCCCCGGCGAACTCGCGGACACGGCGCTCGCCGTCACAGTCGCTGGCTCAGGGGTGCTGGTAGCCTGGACCACCGCAGTGGGCGACACGGCGTTCTCCTGCCCTGCTGCCGGCACCGTCAGCGCAGACGGGGCGAAAAACATCAGCGGCACCAGGAGCGCGGCCAAGACCAGCGTCTCCAGCGCCAGCATGCGCAGGAAGAACGGGACCGGGACCTCAATATCCGGCAGCATCCTCCCCCTCGCGCCCCTGATATGACCAACCTATTCCTGGCCTGCCAAGGCCCGCTCGTCCTGAGCTGGTCGAAGGATGAGCGGGCCGCCCGTGGTTCCCTGCGGTGGAGTTTCTCCTGAGCGCCGTCGCAGGGCTCAGGGCAGGCTAGTGCTCTGTCAATCCTGTTTTGATGGGTTCCACCCCGCCGCCCTGAAGGGCGAGCCCGCCGTTCACGGCGGCAGTCGCACCCATCAATTCACGGCTGACAGAACACTTGCTCACCACACCCACCCTGCTCTGACCGACCTCGGGACACGTGTGCGCGACCATACTCAGGGCGGGAAGCATGATACCACGTCCCCACCAGAAGTCAAGCCTGCCTGCCCGCGGTGCTCATCACGGCGGTATGCCGGAGGATTACGGCGCATGACGACTGATAGGAGGCCATCATGGTCTGGGACCGTCTCCAAGCAGCGTGGCATCGCTTCCGCCGCCCGCGTCGGCGTATCATGCTAGAGGTAACGCCGGAAGAGCAGTTGGTGTTGCAGTTCCTCTTCCGCTACGGCGCGGGCAGCGAAGAGGACCTCGTCCAGGAAGTCGCAGCCCACCGCTGGACGCACCCCCACAGCGTGCGCACCAGCCTCCTGAACCTCCGACTCAAGGGCCTGGTCAGCAGCGCCGGCCACGATCCCGTGCGGGGTGCGCGCTACCGGCCCACCGAACGCAGCTGCCAGTTACGCGATCTGCTTCCGGACCACCCCACCAGCAGCCTGGTAGTCTACCTGACCGTTACCGTTGACCCGCCCGCCCGCACGCCCCCGGAGCGGTGAGGCCGGGCAATACCTGCCGGACCATACCTCCATAATACGTTACCATCTCAGTAAGAAAACTTTCATGCATCTATCCACCGGCCCCAGGGCCTTTCAGGTATTGCCGAGCGGCAGGGCTTCCCCGCGCGCCCTTCGACCAACTCGGGACGAGCGGGGAAGCCCGTTCCTGGTTCCCTTCGACCAGCCTGTCCTGAGTTTGTCGAAGGGCTCAGGGCAGGCTGCGGCTCGCCAGGAACGGGCTTCCCGCGGCCAGCCGGGAGAACGACAAGGCCGCGCTGGTCCCGACGACCCCAGTACCGGGAAACGCCACTTTGCGCTATAATGCAGAGCGATGGCGCGTTGTGGCGCGTTCCGTGCGCCGGCCGCGTCCGTGGGGACCACATCAGCACGCCTCACAGGAGCACCCCTATGCCACGCTCAGCCCGCGCCCTGGGGATGGATGGCCGGAACTATCAGGGTCCCATCATTCGCAAGGGGAGCGCCAGCTTCGCCATCTTCAAAGAGCCTCCCGACGAGGAGGGCGGCGACGAGGCCTACGTCGTCCACCGCTGGCTCCCGTACATCCTCTGCTGGCTGCCGGTGACCCGCCACGCCACCGAGGCAGAGGCCCGTGCCCGTATCGCCGCCCTGCCCGACTAGGGGAGTGTGTCAGGTGTGAACTGCTGGATGCCGGCCTGCAGGCCGGGCCTCCCGGGTGTTCCCGGCCCGCCGTTCAGGGCGGCAGTCTTCCTTCGTCGGTCATGCCTGACGCGGCACTAGACGGCAGCGCGGTCGCCCTGTACTATGGAGGCCATCAGCAACCGCAGCGCGTGGCGCGCAGCGGTGCAGGGCACGTCGGAGCAGGCGGCGAGCAGAGGGAGGAAAAGCGGCTATGGCTTTCGAGTTCATCCGTTCGGAGACCCAGGAGGGCGTCCTGGTCCTCACACTGAATGACCCCAAGACCCGGAACTCCCTGACCCCGGAGTTGACGGCTGAACTGGAAGCGGAATTGGACCGCTTTGCCGGAGACCCGGACCTGCGGGTGCTGGTGCTGACCGGCGAGGACCCGGCCTTTTGCTCCGGGGCCAACGTGCGCGGTTTCAGTCGCAGCATCCAGCAGCGCGAGCAGGAGGGGCCGCCACCCGCACCCAGCGCCTGGGAGCGCCTGGACCCGGTCTATACGCCGCTGCACGCGGGGAAGTACGAGGCCGGCCCGTCGCTGGTACGCCTGCTGCACAACCTCCAGAAGCCGACCATTGCCGCCGTGAACGGCTACGCCTTTGGCCTGGGCTGCGGGCTGGCGCTGTGCTGCGACCTGCGTATCGCCTCGGAGCGGGCGCAGTTCGCCGAAGCGTTCGTCCGCAACGGGCTGATTCCGGCCGACGGGAGTTGCTGGCAGTTGCCCAAGCTCATCGGCATTTCCAATACCCTCTGGATGCAATACACCGGGGAGGCGGTCAACGGCCAGGATGCCTACCGCCTGGGGATGGTCAATCGGGTGGTGCCCCATGACGAGTTGATGCCGGCAGCCCTGGAACTGGCGACGCGGCTGGCCCAGGGGCCGACGTACTCCATGTCCCTGATCAAGCTGCTGGTACACCGAGCGTACCTCCAGGACCTGCCGGAGCACCTGGTGCTGGCCACCCGCGCCCAGGACCTGGCCCGCCAAACGGAGGACCACAAGGAGGGCGTGCAAGCGTTCCTGGAGAAGCGCAAGCCCGTATTCAAGGGCCGCTGAGGGGGAGCACCCCGCCGCGCCCTGCCGTTAGCCCCTTCGGGGACTGACCGTTTTCTGGCCTGAACATAGCCCGCTCGTCCTTCGATAAACTCAGGACGAGCGGGTTTCCCTGTCCTGTGGTGCCCCGAGGGGGCATGTCCCTACCCTGCATACCCCCTCTCTCTCCCAGCGCGGCGCGGGGCAGGTCGTCACACCCGCCCCGCCCATCCTTTTTCGCCCCAACTGGGCATCAGCCAAAATTGCGTCGGCTCCGCTGTCTCCGCTCCCTGAGCCGCTCCGCCGGCGTTTGGGGCGCAGGCTCCAAGGCCGGCTGCGTCTCTTGCTGCTGAGTGGAGGGCCGCTGCGTGGGAGCCGGACTGCGCTGCGGCTGCCGCCGCGGGGAGTCCGTAGTGCTGCGCGGGCGGGGCGCCGGTTGCGACGTGGAGTCCGGCTTGGCTTCCCCATCGTCTACCCCAGGGATCGGGCCGGGTGGCCGCTCGAACGGCGTCACCTCCCGGTCCTTGTGGTACAGGCGCATGATATCCCGCCACAGGGGGCCGATGGTGGTGACCCCATACGCGCTGCCCGACATGGGACGTCCGTTATTGTTGCCCATCCAGGTCCCCAGGGCCAGGTCACGGGTATAGCCCATGATGAGGTTGTCCTTGTTATTCTCGCTCGTCCCCGATTTGGCTGCGGCCTCGAACTCAGGGATGTACAGCGGCGTGCTGGCGCCGAAGACGGCGACCCGGTTCCTCTGGTCTTTCAGGACGTGGGTGATCATATACGCATACTCGGGCGGCACCACCTGCCGCTCGGAGGGGATGTGCTCCTCCAGCACGTTCCCGGCCATGTCCTCGACCTTGAGGAGAGCGGCAGGCTCCAGCTCCGGAAAGCCGGGCTTCCGCAGGTCGGGGGGAAGCTCCGCGCCCACCTGGCGTCCGTTGTTGGCGAAGGTGGCGAAGCCGAAGGTGTGGTCCAGGAGGGTAATCTCCCCGGCGCCGATGGCGACCGGCGGCCCGTAGAACGCGGGCGACTCAGACAGGCTGCTCACGCCCATGCTGCGGGTGACGGACACGGCGAACTCCACCCCGGCGTGCATGATGGCCCGCACTGCGGGGATGTTCAGGGAGTTGCCCAGGGCCAGGCGCACCGGCAGGCGGCCGCGGGTACTGCCGTCGTTATTCTTGGGCGACCAGCCGCCGATGTTGATGGGCGCGTCCAGCACGATGGTGTTGGGGTTCCACCCCTTGAGGAAGGCCGCCAGGTACATGTAGGGCTTGAAGGAGGACCCCGGCGAGCGGCGCATGGTCGCCACGTTCACCTGGCCCTGGAGCTTGCGGTCGAAGTAGTCCACGCTGCCCACCATCGCCAGGATCTCGCCGGTCTGGGGCCGGATGGCAACCACCGCCCCGTTGCTGGCCCCGTAGCTCCGCGCCGCCTTCATGCGGTCGCGCAGCAGTTGTTCCACCTTGGCGTTGAAGTCGAAGTCCAGGGAGGTCGTCACCTTGAGGCCCTGGCGGAACATACCCCGCGCCCCGTACTTACGCTCCAGCAGGTCCCGCACGTACATCACGAAGTGGGGCGCCTTGATGGGGAAGCTCAGGGGCTGGTAGGTCAGATCCTCCGCGGCCGCGGCATCGGCCTCTTCCGGGGTAATGAATCCCTGGCGCACCATCAGGCCCAGCACGTCCTGCTGGCGCTGCTTGGCCTGCTCCGGGTTGGTCAGCGGCGAGTAGCGGGCCGGCGCCTGGGGCAGCCCGGCCAGCATAGCAGCCTCGGCCAGGGTCAGGTCGCGGGCCGACTTACCGAAGTAGGACTGGGCCGCCGCTTCGATGCCGTAGCTGAGGTTGCCATAGTAGATCTCGTTGAAGTACCACTCCAGGATCTGGTCCTTGCTGTAGCGCCGGGTCAGCGCATAGGACAGCAGCACTTCTTTGATCTTGCGGGAGACGCTGCGCTTGGTGCGCTCGTCTTCGGGGATGAGGGCGTTCTTCACCAACTGCTGGGTAATGGAGGAGCCGCCCTGGATGCTTTCTTCCTCGTCATCGCCGCCGCCGCTGGTGAGGTTGTGGTACAGCGCCCGGAGGATGCCCTTCAGGTTGATGCCGCTGTTCAGATAAAAGTCGTGGTCCTCGGTGGCGATGGTGGCCTGCACCAGGTAGGGCGAGATCTCGCCCAGCGGCACCCGGTGGCGACGCCCATACTGGGGGTCGATGAACTCGTGCAAGAGTTGGCCGTTGCGGTCGTAGATCAGGACGCTGCTGGAAGATGGCCGCGCCGTGATGGCTTCCGGGGAGGGCATTTCGTCGCTGTAGTAGGTCCAGGCCGCTACTAGGGACCCGAAAAACAGCCACACCGGGAACACGACGGCCATCAGGACGATCAAGATGGCTGCCAGGAGGTAGCGGCTCACGTGGCCGGTAGGGCGCTGTCCACGCCGCCGGAGTCGATGCATGCGCGCGCTTGGGGAGGTCATATCCATCCGTCGCAGCCCTCACTCACACCGGGTGTAGACCGCCGCTGCTCCCTCGCGCTCGGCGCCGGCTGGCTGCCCCGCTCCGCCTGAGCGGGGCAGCGGGAAGCCGCTTCCCCGGTGGGGGGCGGGGAACCGAGGCGAGCGCAGTGGCGGTCCACACGCCCACTACATAGTTTGCAGAATACAAATCATGTTGAGATGAGAGACTATTTGGAACATGGTCTCCATCTGAAAACGTGGGCCGGTGAGGGATGGCTAAGGGTGACGGGGGCAGGACTGACGTGTGGATGAAGGGAGCCGGGCCGCCACCGCCTCCGGCGGCGGATGGATGGTGACGGCCGGTAGTGGACGCGGTGGTGATGGGGAGGCACGCGGGACCACGCGGGACCCCCAGATGCTCTGCTGCGCCGGTCAGGAAGCGCTCCAGGGCGGCCAGCGCTTCCGGCTTCATGAGGGTGGGCGCGTAGCCCACGCCGGGGACAGGCAAGCCGCTCCAGGACGGGCCACAAGGGAGGAAGGGACCGCGAGGTACCGGCCGCGCGATGGGGGCGGGCTTACTCGACGCCCTCGGCCGTCGGAGCTACCGGAACCCGGACTTCCGTGACCGACTCGGTAATGAGGGTGCCCGTCGCGCTGAGGTAGACCTCCTGGACCGGGCCGGTACGCCGGTACCCGTGGTCCTGGATCCAGGTGTCGAGGGCCTGGTACGCCTCGGTAATGGCGGCGCCGTCGCCCCGGTACAGCACCGCGGCCATCGCGGCCCCAGCGACCGGCTGCACGCGGACCTTGCTCCAGGGGGTCTCCCGGAGCTGGTCGGGAGCCGGGACCTGCACCTGCACGCCCCAGGAGGGGAGGGGGCCGCTGTCGTCGGGCGCACCGGGGTTGTGGGCAAAGACGGCGATGGGCGGCCCCACGGCCTCCAACTGCTGGAGCGCCAGCCAGGTGAACAGCGTCTCAAAGGCCTGGGCAAGGTAGCGCGAGGAGCCTTGCCGCTCCAGGATAGCCATCCAGCACGGCTCGGTGTGTTTGAGCCGCACCTGGGTAAGGAGTGGCATGGGGCCTCCTTGATCAGGCTGGGGACGCGGGACCCCGGTCTCCGCTCAGCCCCCAGTCCTCCGTCATGGTGCGCTGTCGGCGGCCCGGACCAGTTCTGCGACCAGCACCTCGGGGTTTTTGTGGAGCTGTACCGCCACGGCTTCGACGGTGAGGTAGGCCTGCGCCGGTCGGATGCCCAGGTCGGCCAGGGTCTTGGCCAGGTGCGGGTGGCGCAGGACGATGCTCCGCAGGGTCCATTGCTTCGTAATCATACAGTGCCAGCATCCAGGGAGCGAGACGGCAGCCGTCTCGGATAGAGGTCCCACGGGCGATGCGGTCACGCGCCGCACCCCCATACGGCCAGGCTAGGGCATAACGGGGAGTAAGTAGCGCCGGGTCGGTCCCTGTTGGATGGTGAATTCCGTCCGGGTGCGCTCGTTGGTGTAGATCTCGCGCGGCGGTACCCACCCTTGCTCGGTGCGCTTGGACCAGGGGGTGCGGCACACCGGGCACGCGAAGGAATCCACCCGCATGTTGGGGCCGTAGGTCAGGAGTACCTGCGTACAGCACCGCTCCGTCAGGGGGGCAGGGCCGGTCTCCGGGCCTAAGGAGCGATAGTCGCGGCGTTCCACCTCCCGGTAGACCGTGCCGGTGCTCGCCTGCCGGTAGCGGCCAGCTTCTTCCTTCCGCCACAAAGCGCCACACTCCAGGCACGCGAACTCCTGGCCCGCATTGTAGTAGCCGCCATAGGCCAGCACCCAGTCCTCACAGCAGTCGGGGAGAATACGCCGCTGCATCCCTCGCCTCCTCCACGCCCTCAGCGTTCATGCGCCATCACGGGCCTGGATACTTCCGCTCCGCTCGCCGGCGCTGGTGCGGGCGGGCTACGCTGCCCCTACGCCCTACCCTGCTCTCCCTGTGGGAAGGCGAGGGGCTGGGGGAACCGGGGCGGCTCGTCGGCGTCCGCTGGCTGCTGGCCCAGGTGTGCCAGGGCCGTGTCCACCAGGTCCCGCAGTTCCCGGAGCAGCGCCAGCGTGTGCTGCCGCTCCCTGGCACTGAGGGGGCGCGCGGCCAGGTCCGCCAGCAGGGCCGCCAGCGTGCGGCGGCTTGCCTCCAGATCGCCAATGCCGGGAGCCGGGGGGGGCGCAGCCGCCGACCCCGGCGTGGCCGCTGCCGCCGGGGTCGGCGCGGTGGTCGCGACGGTCGTGGTGGGTGGGTCCTGGCGGGCTCCCGGTGGGGATGGCGCCACCACCCTGGCGGGGGCTGCTGCCGCAGCGGGAAGCGCCGCACGGGATGGGGCAGCGTCTGGCTCCGCCGTGTCGGGGCTGGCCGCCACCGGGGGGGCGGGGCGAGAGGACCGCTGGGCGCGCGCTGCGGTGAGGGCTTCCTCCACGCTGAGGCCGGGGTGCCCCCGGCGCACGAGTTGGGCCACCCGCAGCGTCTCATCGCCGGAGAGTCCCTGCCCCAGGACGAGTTGCCGCAGCTCCTCCTGCTGCGGTGGGGGAAGGTCTTTCAAGGCCCGACCGTGCTTCTCCGAGAGCCGCCCGCCGCGGATATCCTCCTGGAGCGTTTCGGGGAGCTTGGCGACATCCAGCAACTGGAACAGACGGCTGCGCCGGATGCCCACCGTCTCGGCGACCTGCTCCCAGGTCACCCCGCCCAGGGCGTCCTTCAGCGCCCGCAGTCCGCGGGAGCGGTCCACCGCGTTGAGGTCTTCCCGCAGGATGTTTTCGATAAGCTGGTGCAGGACGCGCTGCCGCGTGTCCAGCTCGCGCACCAGGGCGGGTATGGAAGCCAGGCCCGCTTCCCGCGCGGCCCGCCAGCGGCGCTCCCCGTGGACAATAACGTAAAGGTTCCGCTCCGGGTCGTAGGTCACCTCGATGGGCACCAGCACCCCTTCCTGGCGCACTGAGGCCACCAGTTCCGCAAAGCGGGCGGGGGTGATGGTGCGCCGGGGCTGGTCGGGGTCGGGCACGATGCGGTCCAGGCGGATCTCCTTGGCCCCCTCCAGGTCGGTCACGCCCTCCGCCCGCGGCGAGGTGTCCTGGAACAGGTCATCGACGGTAAAGCGGCGGCGCGCGCTCCGGCTGGTCATGGGACGCTCTCCTGCTGCTCCAGGGCCGCCGCCACCTCGCGGTAGGCCGCGGCCACCGGTGAACGGCTGGAGTAGTGGAGGATGGAGTTCCGCTCGACCACGGCCTCCGCCCCTTTGACCGACCAGGGGACCGCCGGCAGCAGCGGACAGGCCGGATAGCGTTGCTCCAGGGTCGCCAGCATGTCCTGGGTCAGCCGGGCCTGCCGCTGCACTTTCGTGGGGAGAAAGCCCATCACCTGGAGGTCCTGGTTGAGGCGGCGCACCTTCCGCAAGGTGTCGAACAGCCGCGGGAGCACCAGGAGCGCCAGCGGGTGCGGCTCGATAGGGATGACCAGCTCGCGGGCGGCCACCAGGATGTTAATGGAGAGGATGTTGAGCGAGGGCGGGCTGTCCAGCAGGACGTAGTCATAGGGCAGCGCGCCGGAGAGCTTGTGGGCCAGTTGACGCTCCCGCTCCAGCATATTGATCAGTTCCAGTTCGGCCACCGCCAGGTCCGGGTGGCTGGGCACGAGGGAGAGGCCGAACACCGGGGTCGGCACCGTCAGATCGGCCAGGGGGCGGTCCTCATCGGTCAGGAGGTCATAGGTGGAGCCCTGGACCGCGGCCACGTTGACCCCCAGGGCCATGGTGAGGCTGGCCTGGGGGTCCAGGTCCACCACCAGGACCGAGCGGCCCCGCTCGGCCAGCGCCGCGCCCACATTGAGGGTGCTGGTCGTCTTGGCGGTGCCCCCCTTTTGGTTGAAAAACGCGAGGATCCGGGCCACGGGCTGGGCTAGGGAGTGTCCAACGGAGGGTGATGACATCGTCCGCATCATACGCAACGGCTGGGGCGCTGTCAAGGGCACGGGCACGGCAAGCGAGTGATGCAAAGCCCCCTGGCTGCGTTCCCTGCCAGGCACGCCTGGGAAAGGGCACCGCAGATACCCGCCCATGTTCTGAATAGCGTATCCCAAACGCTGAATATGCCCTGAAAACCCTTTGACGTCGTCGCATACGACGGCGTATGCTGGCATTGGGTACATGGCGTAGGGCATCGCTGGCCGTGCGCCCGTCGGTAAACCGTACCTGCGCACCGGTGAGGACACGCACGTGCTGCACCAGTCCCAGGGTCCTCGCATCCCTTCGCGTCCGGAGCGCACAGCAGCATCGCTCCGCACCGACGGTCCGGTGCACGCGAGCTCCGGCAGCAGCGCCTCTCCCTTTGGCGGACTCGCCATCGCGGTCCTGGACCGGCAGCGGGCGGCCCTGGTGGGCCACGAGGCGGGCGTGCGCCGGGATGACGACCCGGAGGAACTGCACGCCATGCGGGTCGCGGTGCGGCGGCTGCGGGCGGCGCTGAGCCTGTTCGCTGGCGTGCTGCCCGACCAGGCCCGGCAGCTCCGGCAGGAGCTTGGCTGGTTGGCCGGCGTCCTGGGGGCCGTGCGTGACCTGGATGTCCAGCAGCGGCAGGTCGAGGGGTGGCGCCAGGAGGCAGCGCCCCCGGACCGCGACGCCTACGCGGAGATCATGGCGCTGCTGGCCGAGCGCCGCAGCACCGCCCGCGGTGTGATGGTCGCAGCCCTCGACTCACCCCGCTATTACGAGTTGCTCACCGCCATCGTCGCACTGGTAGCGCAGGGGCCACGGTCCGACGTGCCGGCGGCGCGGCGGCCGGTGGAGGCGGTGGCGCCGGCGCTGGTCCGACGGCGGTGGCGCAGGGTGCGCGCCGCGGGAGCTGGCCTGACCCAGAGCGCGTCAGCCCCGGAGTTGCACCGGCTGCGCATCCGGTGCAAGCGCCTGCGTGATGCCCTGGAGTTCCTCGTCGACATTTACGGACGGGCGGCGCGGCTCCTGGTGCGGCGCTTGCTGGCGCTGCACGATACCCTGGGCTGCTATCAGGATGCGCAGGTCGCGGCCGCCCACCTGCGGGAGCTCCGCCGCACCTACCAGAGCGCCTTGACGCCAGCGGCCGCGGCGCTGTTGGAGGCCCTGGCCCAGCGGTACCTGCACCAAGCGGAGCGCGCCCGGCGGCGGGCGCTGGAGGTCTACCCTACCCTCGCAGGCCGACCGTGGCGGCGCCTGCGTCGCGTCTTGACGGCACACCGCCCCCGGCGTGGACCAACACGGAGCGGGCAAGGGGCCGAGCGCCCGGCGTCCGGCACGCACCGCCCATTCCCAGGGAGGAAGCAGCACGTGGACCTGTACCTCGTTCGTCACGCCTCCGCCGCAGCCCCCGATCCGCTGCTCTGGCCGGATGACCGGGAGCGTCCGTTGACCCCCCAGGGGACGAAGCGCTTCCGGAGCGCGGCACGCGGCCTCCGGCGGGCCGCGCCGCGGGTGGGGCTGGTGCTCAGCAGCCCGCTGACCCGTGCCTGGCAGACCGCCCGCATCCTGGAGAAAGCCGCGCGGTGGCCTGCGCCACTCCGCTGCGACGCGATGGCCCCTGAAGGGACGCCGGAGGAGGTGGTGCGGGCGCTGGTGGCCTACCTGGGAGGCGAAGGCGTGCCCCAGGAGCCGCCCACCGGGGAACCTGCGGGTGAGGCGCCGGGAGCGGTGGACGAGGGCGAGCGGGGACCGGACGACGAGAGCGAGCGCCAACCAGCCTTAGACATCGAGGATGACCGCATGCCAGTACCGGGACCAGCGGCGGAAGCCCCGCAGCCTCCGGCCCAGGGCCTCGCCATCGCGCTGGTGGGCCACGAGCCGAACCTGCACGAGTTGGCGTCGTACCTGCTCAGCGGCGATGCCACCCGTGTGCAACTGACCTTCAAGAAGGGCGGGGTCGCCTGTCTCTCCTGGTCTGAGGACTGCCAGCCCGGATCAGCCGTGCTGCGCTGGCTGCTCACGCCGAAGAGCCTGCGGTCCCTGGACACCTAGCCCGCCGGGGTCGAGCGGGCTGGACCGGCGGGGCGCTTCGTCGGCCATCCCGCTCAGCACGGCTTCGACCTCGGCGCGAACGGCCGCGAAGACCCCTGCCACGCTCCGCCGTCCGTCAACCGGGGTGAACCCGTAACGCAGCGCCAGCCGCCGGAACTCGGCCAGCAGCAAGGTCTGGTACTGGACGAAGTTGTGGAAGAGGTCCGGGCCGCGCAGGAAGTCCTGGCCCGACTCCCAGTAGTCGAACCCCTTGCTCCCCAGGGTCCGGGGCACCAGGTGCTCCACGTCGGTGTCGAGGTAGAGGACACGGTCGGGGATAAGGGCAAAGCCGTACAGGTCGTCCATCCATGCACGGGAGACGCCCCGGACCGCGGCCCGCGCCATGAGGGTGAAGATATAGCGGTCGGCCAGGGCGACCATCCCGGCGCGCAGGGCCGGAATGATCTGCCGCTCCAGGCGGTCCCAGAAGTCGGCGGCGTAGAACAGGTTCAGGGTGAGGGGGTCCAGGGTGTTGCCCCGCTTGGCCCGCTTGATGCCCCGGCCCGCCAGTTCGGAGCGCGTCAGCCCGGTGGTGAGGACCGGGTAGCCGCGGTCCTCCAGCCATTCCTTCAGGAGCGCGATCTGGGTGGAGCGGCCCACCCCGTCGGTACCCTCAATGACCAGGAGCCGTCCCGGCAAGATATCACCCTCCACGCCGGGGGGCCGGTCGCCGTAGAACCGCAAGACGGTCATAGCTGGGCCTCATTCCGGCGTCCGGCCGCCGCCAGGTAGCGGCCGCGCAGCCCGGTCTGCCGGAGCGCCTCACCGACGCCATCGCTCCGCACCTGCCGGATGCCCTCCAGGTACGGCGCGACCGCGCGCCGCATCTCCTGTTGCTGACGGACTACCGTCTCCGTAGCATCCATCCGCACCATCCCGAACTCATCCACCAGCCGCTCGTACTCCTCCCGGATCAGCCCCTGGAACCGGCGGAATGACTCCACCGGGTCCTGGCTCACGTTGAGGTCCATCCCGGCCTCGTAGTACTTCAGTGCCGGTCGTCCGGCCAGGATGCGCCGCACGGCCTCGTCCAGGGGCACATCGAAGTAGAAGGCGAGCGTGGGCGGCACGGCGAAGGCGTACAGGCGCCGCAGCCAGGCCCGGCTGACGCCCCGTGCCGCATCGCGGGCGAAGGCGGTGTACACGTAGCGGTCGGCCAGCACCACCGCCCCAGCGCGCAGCGCGGGCACGATCTGGCCGTACACGCGGCTGGCGAAGTCGGCGGCGTGGATGAGGCTGAAGGAGAGGGGGGAGAGCAGCCGCAGCTTCTTGCCCCGGCGGGTGGTGGCTTTCACGATGGGCGAGGAGTTCCACTCGCTGAACACCACGAGGTAGCCCTCGCTCAGCAGCCACTTGTGCAGCAGGTCGAGCTGGGTGCTCTTGCCGGAGCCATCGATCCCCTCGACCACAAAGAGCCGTCCGGGGAGCGCCTCGCTGGCCGCGGCCGGACGCCCCAACACCGCCGTCCCAGTCAGAGGGTCTCCTGCGCGGACGCCCGCTCCTGCCGGTGCGCGGGGGCCGTGCCGCCGTCCGCGCGGGGGGTTCCGAGGTGGCTCACTCCCATCGGTCGCGCAGGTCATGGCTGTCGCTCCTCTGCCGTCACCATGAGGTTCAGGTTCCCCAGCGCGTCCCGGAAGCGGTCGAGCACGGGCCCGATGCGCCCGCCGTCCACCAGGGGGGCCGTCAGGACGATGGGCTCCCCCTGCCGCTCACCGCGGACGGTCAGGGGCTGCCCCGGCGGGCACCGGCGCTCGATCTCCTCCGCCAAGGTCAGGATGGCCGCGGCCCGCTCGACCGCAGGTATATCGTCAGCCGTCACCAGGGGCCGGTAGCGCTTCAGGCTGCGGCCGTCGTCGCCCGCCCGCTGCACCGTGGCTGCCAGCAGCGCCAGCGCGCGGTGAGAGAACCCCGCCAGGTCCGTGGCGGTCAGGATGGCCGCCGTGTGCTCGTGCCGGTTGTAGTAGTCGATGCTCCGCCCGATATCCAGCACCGTCGCCGCGTGGGAGAGGGCCTCCCGGACCTCCGGCGCAGCGTCGGGCTCCAGCGCGGTGAGCAGGCTGAGGGCGATGGCGCTGCGGCGCCGGGCCGCTTCCGCCCGCCAGGTGGCGAAGCGGGAGGTCAGGGCGGCAATGGCCCCGGCGCGCACGCTGGCCGCGGGCGGCAGGGCCGCGGTGAAGGCCCCCAGCGCCAGTCCGTCCCGCAACCCCTGCCCGGAGACTTGCACCTCCCTGGCAGCGACCTGCTCCAGGACGGTCTGCGCGACCAGGGCCCCGCCCACGATGGAGTCCACCCGGTCCGCGTTCAGTCCGGGGACGTGCGCTCGCTCTGCGGCGGGCTGCGTCGCCAGCAGCCCGGCGATGTCCGCCAGACGACGCCGGGTGAGCACGTACCCGTGCAGGCGGGAGATCGGGTATTTGTGGGCCCGGCTATCGATCTTCGCCAGGGTGCGGAAGGTGCCGCCCGTGCCGACCAGGTGCTCGTCCGTGCGGAGCGCGGGCACCCCGGCATCGGTGAGGGTCGCCTGCACGTGCTGCACCAGGCGGCGCTGCTCAGGCCGGGTGGGTGCGTCGCCGGTCAGATAACGCACGCTCAGGCGGAGCGCGCCCAGGGGCAGCGACCACGACTGGAGGAATTGCCGCTCCCGGAAGTGGGCGATCTGCATGCTGCCGCCGCCCACATCCACCAGCAGGCCGTGGTCCACGGCCAGGCCGTACACCGCGCCCAGGAAGGCGTACCGGGCTTCCTGGCTGCCGTCCAGGACCTCTACCGCCAGCCCGACATCGTCGCGGATGCGGGCGATCAGGTCCTGGCCGTTGGCCGCCTCTCGCACCGCGGCGGTGGCGACGGCGATGGTCCGCGCCGCGCCCGCGCCCAGGGCCAGCGCGCGGAAATCCCGCACGACTGCCAGCGTCCGCTCCATGGCCTCCGGGCTTAACCGGCCTTCCGCATCCAGCGCGCTCACCAGCCGGAGCGGGGCACGCACGTCCTGGACGACCTCAAGGTGCCCGCCGCCTTCCCTGCGCAGGACCACCAACCGCCCGGTATTGGACCCGATGTCCATCACGGCCAGGAGCCCGTCTCCCGGGGGAGACGGGCCGGTGCCTGGCGCCAGCGCATCAGCCGGGAGCTCATGCCGGGGACGCGTCACGTACCCTCCTACTGGTCTGCCATCCGTGCATTGCTGGATGTCGGCGTGAAGGCCGGGCCTTCCGGGGGGAGCCAGGCCCGCCGTTCACGGCGGCAGCGTCTTCTATCACTTCGAGCTTGACCATCTACTACGCGCAGGTCTGATGCCCTCTCCCCAGTTACTTCAGCGCCTGCTCCAGGCGGTCGCACAGGGTCTTGAGGACCTTGATGCGGGCGTAGCGCTTATCGTTGGCTTCCACCAGGGTCCACGGGGCGATCTCCGTGCTGGTGCGGTCCACCATGTCGGACACCGCCAGCTCGTAGTCCTCCCAGTGCTCCCGGTTGCGCCAGTCCTCCGGGGTGATCTTGTAGTGCTTGAAGCCCGTCTGCTCCCGCTCCTGGAAGCGGCGCAGCTGCTCGTCTTTGTCGATGCTCAGCCAGAACTTGGCGAGAACGGTGCCGTGCCGTGCCAGCCGTTCCTCGAAGTCGTTGATTTCGCTGTAGGCGCGCATCCAATCCGCCGGGGCACTGAAGTGCTCCACCCGCTCCACCAAGACGCGGCCGTACCAGGAGCGGTCGAAAATGGCGAGCTGGCCGTGCCGCGGCAGGTGGCGCCAGAAGCGCCAGAGGTAGGGCTGGGCC
>JACQUQ010000011.1 GCA_016210175.1 Chloroflexota bacterium
CCACCACCACCGCCACCGCTCCGGTCCCATGTCGTACTCTGGCACCCTGAAAGGGAATACCCTGGAGCAGGGGGGGCAGAACCGCGCGCCACACAGCACGCCGCCCAGGGCAACGTTGACACCGCACCAGGTGGGGCGTAGACTCGCACCATCTTAATAACAGAAAAGCCCTGGCGATGCGGTCAACATCCCAGGGCATGACCAGGCAAGGAACGGTTGCCCGGTAGGTCCAGTATAGCACGCCCCGCCTGACAGCAGTTTTGACAGCATTCTGACAGCAGTTTTTCGGGGGGCGCTACGGGCCAAAACTCCCCCTCGCACACGCTCCTTGGGGCGCGGCGAGGCCCCCACGTTCAGCGACGTGAGGGCCTCATCTGGTCGGGGCGGCAAGATTCGAACTTGCGACCACGCGGCCCCAATCCTCCGGACAAATCGGTGCGGACGTTCGGCGTCCAGTGCGTCGAGGTGGAAGTTGATACTGAGACCGGCGAGGTGACGGTGCTGCGGGTGGTCGCCGCGAACGATTGCGGCCGGATCGTCAACCCGACTATGGTCGAGAGCCAGGTCATTGGCGGCATCACCCAGGGGCTGGGCTTCGCCCTGACCGAGGAGCGGATCGTCGATCGGCGCTTCGGGATCGTGCTCAACCCGAACCTCGAAGAGTACAAGCTGGCGACGGCCGCGGATATCCCTCATATCGAGCACGCGCCGCTGGACCTGCCCGACCCTGCGGCCAACCCGACCGGGGCGAAAGGCATCGGTGAGCCGCCGTTGGTGCCCACCGCGCCGGCCATCGCCAACGCCATCTTTGATGCCATCGAGGTGCGCCTTTACGAGGCGCCGTTCACCCGCGCGCGGGTACTGGCGGCGCTTGCTGCGGAGCGAGCGCGCCGCGACGCCGGAGGGACACGCGCATGAGGAACTTCGCGTATGTCAGCGCGGGGGCCGTGGATGAGGCCATCGAGTTGCTGGGGCAGGACGGCGCAACCCGGCCGCTCGCCGGCGGGACGGACCTCCTGCCCCTGATGAAGGAGGAGGCAGCGGCGCCGGCCCGGCTGGTGGACATCAAGCGCGTGGCGGAGTTAGACAGCGGCATTCAGGAGACGGCCGACAGCCTGACGCTGGGCGCGCTCACCCGGCTGGCCGACATTGAGGAGCACCCGCTGCTCCGCCAGCGGTACACTGCCGTGGCCGAAGCCGCCGGCGTGGCGGCGACCCCGCAACTGCGGAATATGGCGACGCTCGGGGGGAACCTGCTCCAGCGCCCGCGCTGCTGGTACTTCCGCAGCCCGCAGTTCCACTGTTGGCTGAAGGGCGGCGCCTCCTGTCCCGCCCGTGAGGGGGAGAACCGGCTGCATGCGCTGTTTGGCGGCGGGCCGTGCTACGCCGCGCACCCTTCGGACCTCGCCACGGCGCTCCTGGCGCTGGACGCTTCGGTCCACCTCAAGGGCAGGGCCGGCGAGCGCACCGTCGCGCTGGCGGAGTTCTTCGCTCTGCCGGAGGACGGCCGGCGCGTTGAAACGACCCTCCTTCCCGACGAACTGGCGCTTCGTCTCCACCTCCCCGCGCCGGCGCCGGGGACGCGCAGCGTCTACCTGAAGGCCATGGACCGCAAGACATGGGCCTTCGCCCTCGTGAGCGTGGCGGCGGTCGTGCGGTTGGACGGCAATCGTATCACGGGGGCCCGCGTGGTTTTGGGCGGCGTCGCTCCCATCCCGTGGCGGGCGCCGGCGGCGGAACGGGCGCTGGTGGGCGCGGAACCGGGACCAGAGGTCTTCAAGCGGGCGTCTGAGGCCGCACTCACTGCTGCCCGTCCGCTCCAGCACAATGCCTATAAGGCGCCGCTGGTCGGGGCGCTGCTCCAACGCGCCCTGAGCACGCTGGCGCCCCGCGCCAGCGGTTGACGGCGCAAGCGAAAGCAGGATTCGGCGTTGGCGGGAGGCGCCGGGCTGCCCTGTCGGCGCTCATCCTCCACGAAAATGATGAACAGAGAGGAGAGGAAGATGGCCAGCAGCTACCGGAAACTGTCCCTGGGGATGAACGTGATGGGCGCGGATGGAAACATGGTCGGCCAGATCAAGGAGTTGCGGGAAAACGACTTCCTGGCGCACCGGCCGGGCAAACCAGAGATATACATTCCCTTCAACGCTATTTCGAATATCGCTGATTTCACGGTCACCCTGAACATCGCGGCCGGTCAGGCAGACCAGATGGGGTGGGAGCAGCCTCCTCAAGCCGGGAGCGCTGCGGCATAACGAGGGCTCAGCCATCCCCAAGCTGTTCTGCCCGCCCCCCCAGGAACCTTCGCGGTTCCTGGGGGCCGCGCTCCTCGTCACGTCCTCCGCTCGGTCGCGCCGTAGCGCCCTACGCGGCGCGCTGTTCGAAGCGTCGCCAGTAGCTTCCGAACTCCTGGATCACGGTGTGCACGAAGTTCGGGAGTTCCCCCACCGAACGGCTACAGATCCAGTTCTGGCTAACCAAGATCGGCTGACTGCTCCAAATCCCGCCGGTGCCTTCCACATAGTCACGGACAGCGGGGGCGCCACACACTATCCGGCCGCCGACTACGTTTGCGGCCGCCAGCAGGATCGGCCCGTATCCGGCTACCGCGACAGGGCAACCGGCATCGTCTATCCGCCGCACGAACTCGACCGCGAGCGGATCCGTGTAGAGGGGATCGGGATGCTCGGCCCCTCCGGGCAGGAGCAGAGCATCGTACTCCTCCGGACGGGCCCGGTCGAGGGGCACATCCACGGTGACGGTCCCGACCCGGTCGTCTCCGCGCGCCTGCACGTTGACGCCGCTGATGCGCCCCGGCTCGGGACCGACAACGATGACCTGAGCGCCCGCCTGCTCCAAGGCTTCTTTGAGCTCCGTCAGCTCCTTCAACTCGAACGCTTCTCCCACCAGCGCCGCGATGCGCATGCCCTCCAGCGGTGGCCGTCCCATCGTCCGCCTCCTCATGGGCAATGTTCAGAAATAACGAAGGACGCTCTGAGCGCGGCGCCTGCCCTCCCCCAAAACTGACAGAGGCCGTCGCGAGACTTGGTGATGTGTCCGGCGGCGCCGGCGCTGGCGGATCCGGCCGCGGCCGACGCAGGGGTGGAAGGGCGGCGTAGGCCCCCGCCAGATCCGGCTGGTGCAACCGCTCCTCTTCCCATCAAACTCCCAGCAGATGTGGAGCAGGTCTCCATGGGCGTTCCCGATGCGGTCGGCTGCTGCGTTCTTCTGTTCTGATCCGGGGCATCATGGTGGGAGGGTCGTCGGCGGGACGGTCGCTTGACCGCAGCGCATCCCGAGAGAGCGGGCCGCGCGCAGGCCGACATCGCAATGTGCTGACCAGGGCACCCAGCGCGTATTCTTGGGGTGACTACCGGACCAGGAGGATGCCATGTCGTTTGATCTCATGAGCAGTGCTTTTCAAATGGGACAATCCATCCCAGCGCGCTTTACCTGCGATGGTCACAATGTCTCGCCGCCGCTGGCGTGGAATGGGAATCCGGAGGCAACGCGAGCCCTTGCCCTGATCATGGATGATCCGGACGCTCCCGGCGGCGTGTTCACCCACTGGGTGCTGTTCAACCTGCCTGCCGACCTACGCGGTCTGGCGGAGGCGGTCCCCCCGACCGAACAGGCGCCGGATGGGAGCATGCAGGGGCGGAACGACTTCGGCAAAATCGGCTATGGCGGGCCCTGCCCGCCCGAAGGCAGCCCCCACCGCTACCGCTTCACCCTCTACGCGCTGGGCCGGCCGCTGCTCCTGGCCCCCGGCGCCTCCAAGAGTGACCTGCTGGAAGCCATGCAGGGCCACATCCTGGCCCAAGCGGAACTCGTCGGCGCCTACCGCCGGCAACGGCAGCGGCTCGCGGGATAGCTGGGGGGCGCCAGCGACAAGCAATTGTGTCAAATCTGCGGCAGGGCAGGGGCATTCAGGGTATGGTCGGGAACGAAGCAGGAGCGCAGCGCCCACCCCTTGCCCTTGCCGACAAGGTGTTCTACGGCGTGGGCAGCCTGGGCAACAATGCGCTTTTCTATGGTATGACGCTCTGGCTCCTGTACTTCTACACTCTGCCGCCGGAGAGCGGCCAGCCCGGCCGCGTGCCGGTGGGTTTGCTTGGGCTGATCCTGGCAGCGGGACGGGGCGTTGAGACCTTCGACGACCCGATCATCGGCTGGTGGAGCGACCGCACCCGCACCCGCTGGGGGCGGCGGGCGCCATTCCTGCTGTTCGGGACGCCGCTGCTGGCGTTGACCTTCTGGCTGCTCTGGCTGCCGCCCCTTCCAGAGGCAAGCCTGGTCAACGCCCTGTATCTGTTTGTCGTTCTGGAGGCGTTCTTCCTGGCGAACACCGTCGTCCTGGCGCCGTACGAGGCGCTCCAGGCCGAGATCGCCTTTACCTCCCGCGACCGGGTCAGCCTGTCGGCGTGGAAGGTCGCGTTCGGCAGCGCTGGCGCGGGCGCGGCGCTGGTCGCCAGCCCGTTGCTGGTGGAGCGGCTGGGGTTTCCGGCGATGGGCCTGGTTCTGGCGTTGGTGGCCCTGGTCACGCTCTACGTCACGCTGGTCGGTCTGTGGCGCCGCGGCACGCTGGAACGCACCTCTCCGGCGCGGGACGAGCCGCTTGCGCTCGTCGCGTCGGTGCGCACCACGTTTTCCCACCGGCCCTTTCTCGCCTTTGCCGCCAGCTACGCGCTGTTTTCGCTCGGCTTCCATATGCTGGCGCAACTTCTGCCGTTCTACGTCGGCGCGGTGCTCGGGGCCTCGGAAGAACGGGTCGCCTGGTACACCGGAGGACTCATCGGCCTGGTCGTCCTGGCGTTGCCGTTCATGGCCGGCGGCGCCGCCCGCTGGGGCAAGCGCCGGATGTACGCGCTGGCCATGCTGGTGCTGGCGCTCTATCTGCCGGCGCTGGGCGTGGCGGCCTTCGTCCCGGTGCTGCCCGGCGTGTCTTTGGCGACGCAGAGTCTCTTGGCCATTTGGCTGGGGGGCATTCCCTTCTCAGCGCTCTTCGTGTTCCCCGGCGCTCTTTTGGCCGACATCATTGACGACGACGCCCTGCGCACCGGCCATCCCCGTGCCGCGCTGTATTATGGGGTGCAGTCCACCCTCAACAAGTTCTCCCTGGCGGGGGCGGCGGGCCTCGTCGGCCTGCTCCTGCAGGTCTTCGGCGGCGCGCCGGAGCGTCCTCTGGGCATCCAATTGGTCGGCCCCGTCGCAGGATGCTGCATCCTGCTGGGTTTCCTTTGTTTTGTTTTCGGCTACCGCCTGCCGGATGAACCCACCCGGCGGGCCGTATGACCGTGGTGCAGACGAGCGGGCTTCTCATGGTGATCAAGGGAGTCGGATTCCGGCCTGGCTGATTGCTCTGCCCCCGTCCCCTCGACCCGCAAAGCCATGAGCGATGAGCGCCATTTGTATGCATTCCACGGGCCGGAACCGTGAGGATACGGGATATCTCCGACTGCGAACGCGCCGCCCGGCGATCCAGCGCGGGCCGAACGTTGAAACAAGGATCTGCCACAGGAGAACGGCCGCGGCGATGGAGAGCACTGAACTCGGTCAGCTACCTACCTTCCCAGGCAGGCTTGACGATGATTGGCAAACGCCTGGCGATCCTTCTGATCATCACCGGACTGCTTATCATGTTCCGAGACGCGTTGGTCATCCATACCAAGACCCTCCTGCTGGTTGCTGAGGAGTTGCTCCAGGCGCCGGTCAAGCCGCTGGCGGTCCTGACCACGCCCCCGGAGCACCGAGAACTTCCCCTTGATTCGCCCCACGGGAGGATCAATGCCGACCTCTTCCTGCCGACCCAACGCTTTGGCTCCCCGGAAGCCAATTCACGACCCGCCGTCATTATCGCGATGGGCATCAGGACGACCGACCAAACGCGACCGGAGGTTCTGGGGTTTGCCCGAACGCTGGGACGCCTGGGATTCGTCGTCCTCTGGCCCCGCCTTGCCGCCCTCGACGCCGGCACCCCGGCGCTTGAGGAACCGGCAACCTTGCTTGCCGGCTTCCGCTATCTTGAGCAGGTCGAAGTGGTGGACAAGGAGCGCATCTCCTTGGTGGGATTCTCGGTCGGCTCCTCCATCGCCCTGGTTGCCGCTGCCGATCCGCTGATCGCAGAGCGGCTGCATACCCTGGTCTTCTTCGGCGGCTACTACGATATCCTAGACTATCTGGTGAGCATCGCCAGCCGAAGCATCCTCGTCGACGGCGAGGCGCGCCCGTGGGACCCGGCTCAGGAAACCGTTGAACTCACCCGCGACATCCTCGAAACTCACGGACTGCACGGGCTGCGACGGGTCATGGATGCGACCACACGGGAAGAGGCCAGCGCCCTGTTGCGCGCGGTGCCGGAGGAGGAGCTTCTTGCGATCAACCGGTACAACCCGTCCCACGCTGTTGACGGTTTGAAAAGCCGCATCTTTATTCTTCACGACCGCAAGGACAACTACATTCCGTATGTCGAATCTCTCGCGCTCAATGCCGCCCTCAACGAGACAGCGCCGAAGACGTTCCTGCTGACCGACTTGTTGGAGCACGTCATGCCCGGAGGCGGCCTCTCCTGGGATGCGCTGGGAGATGGCATCAACCTGTACCGTTTCCTGTACCAGGCCATGTACGATCTGTCCGCCCCGTCTGCGGCATGACGTCCAGCAACGGGTGGTAACTCTTAACCGCCGTGAGATGGTCCCTTCGTTGAGCTTGGTGGAGAGCTCACGAGGAGGACCGCCATGCCAGGAGTCACCGTCAGCCGCCGCGCCTGCGGCCATTGCGGGTCGCTGCGAACGGTTAGCAACGGCAGCAGCCATGGCCATCACCAGTGGCAGTGCCATGAGTGTGGCCGCTCGTTCCGGGCCACCACCGGCACGCCCATGGCCCAGTTGAAGACGCCGGTGGAGGAAGTGGCACGGGCGCTGTTAGTGGTGCTGCGACGCGGTAGCCTGCGGGCCGCTGAGGAGATCACCGGCCACAAGTATGAAACCATTGGGGACTGGCTGCGGCGGGCAGGCGACCACGCCGAGGCGCTGACGGCGGTGCTGGTGCAGGAGTTGCACCTGACCGAAGTGGAAGTGGACGAGTTCTGGTCCTTTGTGCGCCGGAAAAAGGGGACGCTGCGGCGCTCGGCGTGAACCAGGAGCACGCGCACGACCAGAGGGATGAGAACGAGAACAAGAACAAGAACGAGGAACCCGTGTCGGCCCCGGCGGCGACCGGGGAGCGCTGGGGCTGCTTCACCATTGACCGGATCAGCCGCTTCGTCGTGGCCTGGGCGGCGGGTGCGCGGGATGCCGAGCTGGAGCGGACCATCGTCCGCTCCACCCGGGCGCGCACCGCAGGGCAGGCCGGCATCACCTGGATCAGCGATGGCTGGACAGCGTATCTGAGCGCCATTGAGGAGGCGTACTACGACCCGGCGCCGGCCCCGGGGTTGCGGTGGCAACTCTTGCTGCCGGCGCAGGGGGTGGCCCTGACGCAGGAGGTGAAGCACCGCAAGGGCCGGCGGCTGGAGCGGGTGGAGATCCGGGCGACGCTGGGAGAACTGGCGGAGCATCCCTACACCGTGGTGGTAGAGCGGCAGAATGGGGTGCTGCGGGACCTACGCCGAGCCTGTCTGACCCGCAAGACCCACGCCTTTGCCAAGCGGGCGGCCACCTGGGATGCCTGCTTCAGCCTGGCGCTGTTCGCGCATAGCTGGGTTCTGCCGCACCGGGCACTGCGGCAGCGCCTAGCGGATCCGGTGGCGGGCCGGCGCTATGAGCGGCGGACCCCTGCGATGGCGCTGGGGCTCACCGACCACCCGTGGTCTCTCGTGGAGTTCCTGACCCATCCCGTCTATCACGGCAGTTAGGAGTTACCACCCAGCAACGAGACGACGCGCGTTCCATGACCCTCGATGCCGTCCCGCACCGGAAATCGCTCCAAGCATCCGCCGGGTCGATCCACTCTCCACCTTGCCGCTCCGTTGGTCTCCCGCGGGTGGCTTGCGAGCAGACGTCGTACGTCGTTGTACATCTGATAGCGCAATGACCGGGCCGCCTGCGGCATCCCGTGCCCTGTTCGCGGGCAAGCTCGTTGCAGCGATGGGCGGGCTTCGCCCTCGGGGCCGCTCTCTCACCGCCGCCTGCTCCAGACGCGAGGAGGCGTCAACGTGGCTGAACGTATCGGGAGGCTAGTAAGTCGCTGGACCATCGTCAATGGGCTGCCAATGCATGCGATGGTATCAGTAGAGCCGCTGCCCGCCGCTGCCCCGGTGGTTGTCCTCGTCCATGGCGCCGGGCTGTCCCACCGGTACATGATGCCGACGGCGGTGCGCCTGGCGCCCCACGTGCGGGTGTGGGTCCCCGATCTGCCGGGCTACGGCCTCAGCGCCGACCCGGGACACATCCTGACCATCCCGGAACTGGCCGACGCCCTCGCGGCCTGGATGGACGCGGTCGGGCTGGAGCAGGCGGCGTTTCTGGGCAACTCCATGGGCTGTCAGATCATCGCCCACTTCGCGGTGCGTTACCCCGACCGCATCGAACGGGCCATCCTACAGGGGCCGACCACCGATCCCCAGGCGCGGACGCCGTGGCAGCAGTTCTGGCGCTGGTTCCGCAAAATGAACCGCGAGAAGCCGGAGCAGACCCCGGTGAATCTCCGTGAGTACCGGGACGCCGGTCTGCGGCGGGTGGCGCGCAGCGTTTGGCACTCGTGGTATGACCCCATTGAGGATCAACTCCCGCATATGCACGTGCCGACGCTGGTGGTGCGGGGTACCGGCGACACCATCGTGCCCCAACGTTGGGCCGAGGAGGTGACCCGCCTGCTGCCGCTGGGACAGCTCGTCGTCGTGCCGGGGGCGATGCATACGATGAACTTTCAGCAGCCCCTGGAACTGGCGCGGGTGTCACTACCGTTCCTACAAGCAGGGCGGCAACGCCAGAGCACGGCACAGGCAGCTTGATGCACTGACGATCCGCCAGGAACAGCAGCGCGGCTCCGTATTCTTCGTTTGCTCTACCCCGACCAACAATGGGGGAACCCCGTGCCATGACTGCGCCTGAAGTGATCTCGTTGGGAAGCGTCAACCTTGATTTCCAGGTGCGGGCCGACCGCTGGCCGGAGCCGGGTGAGACCATGGCTGCACGGGATTTCCATATGCTGGGCGGCGGCAAGGCGGCGAATGTGGCAGTCGTGGCCCGCAGGCTCGGCGTACCCACCCGGCTGGTCGCTCACCTCGGAGATGACGTGCTGAGGGAGACTGCGCTTGCGGCGCTGCGAGCGTGCGGCGTGGACCTCTGCTTAACGAGGACGGTAGCGCGCCGGGCGACAGGACTGGCCTTCATCACCGTGAGGGCGGATGGGAGCAAGAGCATCGTGCTGGCGGCGAACGCCAACGATGAATGGACGCCACAGGACGCCGATGCCGCCGCCAGCGCCGTGAGCGCGGCAGATCCGGGTTCTGTCTTGGTCGCGGACCTAGAGGTCCCGGTGTCGGTGGTGCAGCGGACGCTTCAGGCCGCCCAGGCCCGTGGTTGCACCGTGATTGTAGATCCCTCGCCCGCAGACCGGCTCACGGAAGATCTCTTCCCGCTGATAGATTTCCTCACGCCGAACCCGGCTGAGGCCCGGCGCCTGACCGGGGTGACGGTTAGCTCGGTGCAGGATGCCTTTCAGGCAGGGAAGACCCTGCTGGAGCGCGGCGTTCGTACGGCGCTGGTGAAGCTGGGTGACGGGGGCTGTGTAGTGGTCAGCGCTGGGGTGCGGGGGCATATCCCAGCCCCGCCCGTAACCGTCGTCGATACCACCGGCGCGGGCGACGCTTTCGCTGGCGCTTTGGCCGTGGCCTTGATCGAGGGGCGCTTGGTCGCCGATGCTGCAACCTTCGCGGTGGCGGCCGCCACCTTCTCTGTGAAGAAGTATGGCGCACAACCGTCCTACCCCTCGCGGCCCGAACTTGACGCCTTCATGCAGCAGCACCGGCTGGACGCCACGGCATAGGCCGGCCCTAACTGTCGCGACACCAAAGACCTCCACTAGAATGCGTCCGAGAACGGATAGATGACCATACGACGCGAGGAAGTCAGCGAGTTTTGCCGTTCCCGTCCGTCACTTCCCGTGTTTGCCTATTCGTCCAGTTAGACACAACGATAGCGACGCCCGTGACCGCGCCGAGAGCGAGCAGCTTTTCCACAGAAATCGCTTATCCAGACAATAGTGGAGGCGTTATATTTACTGATGGTCGCCGACTGCCCGACGTGATGAGCTACGCCTTGGACAACATCTTTCCCGAGAACCTGCGGCAGAACGCACGGACTGGCGTTGTGAGCGCAGTCCGGCAAGCGTTCTGCAGTACGCTCCTGCTCGTCTCCGTGGGCATCCTCAACGGCTGCGCGGGCATTGCCTCAACGCTCGACCCCGCCGGGCCGCAGGCCGAACGGATCGCCGTATTGCACTGGATCATGTTCGGTGTGGGCGGTGCGGTCTATGCCGGGGTGCTTGGCCTGCTCTTCTTCGCCGTGTGGCGCTCTCAACGGCGTGCCGCGGCCGAACCGGACGACGCCCGCGGGACTTTGCTGATTGTGGGCGGCGGGATCGTGCTGCCGCTCCTCGTCCTGTTCCCGCTGTGGGGCCTCACGCTTACGTCCATGAACGAAATCGCCGAGCCGCCGCAGCCGCCGCGCCTTACCATCGAGATCACCGGCCACCAGTGGTGGTACGAGGTCCGCTACCCCGACCACGGGGTGACCACCGCTGGCGAGGTGCATATCCCGGCAGGTGAGCCGGTCCTGTTTGAACTTAGATCCGTTGACGTGATCCACAGCTTCTGGGCGCCGCGCCTCGCCGGAAAGACCGATATGGTCCCCGGCGTGGTCAACCGAATGTGGCTGGAGGCGAGCCAGCCGGGGACGTATCTGGTCGAGTGCGCCGAGTTCTGCGGCCTGATGCACGCCAAGATGCAGATGCCCCTCTACGCCGAGTCGCCGGAGGACTTCGCCGCCTGGCTGGCAAGCCAGCGGAAGTAGAGCGTCATGGTCTTTCCTTGGCTTTTTCTGATCTTGGTGCTGCTGCTGGTCGCGGAACTGTCCGTGCTGATTCCTGTCGCGCTGCGCGGCCTGGTGACCGAGCGCCGCGTTCGTCTCGCCCAACCATCGGTGCGGCTATTGCTGGCGCTGACGCTGGCGGAACTGCTCATCGTGCTGGTCTGGGGACTCATCATTCTCCCCGATTAAGGACTACCTGCTATGGCTACGGTGTCCGAAGAACGCCTGAACGAGGTGTGGTCAAATCCCCCCGGCGTCATCGGCTTCTTCAGCGCCGTCAATAACAGCACGATCGGCACGCTCTTCATCATCACCGCCTGGGGTTTTTTCCTGATTGCTGGGCTGGACTCGCTCGCCCTCCGGACGCAACTCGCCATGCCGGAGAGCAACCTGATCTCCGCCGGCAAGTTCAATCAGCTCTTCACCACGCACGGCACGGCGATGATGTTCCTCTTCGCTGTGCCGATGCTGGAGGCCATCGCCATTTTCATCCTGCCGCTGGTGCTCGGCACGCGTGATATGGCCTTCCCGCGCATGAGCGCCTTCTCTTTCTGGACCTTTCTCTTCAGCGGCCTGCTGTTCTACTCCAGCACCCTGCCGGACATCGCCAACTTCCTGCTGCCGGGCAGCCCGTTCAAGGAGGTGGTTCCGGACACCGGCTGGTTCGCCTACCCCCCGCTGAGTGGCCCGGAGTATTCGCCGGGCATCGCCATTGACTTTTACCTCATCGGGCTGGGGGCCGCCGAGTTCGCCGGCATCGGGGCCGCCATCGAGATCATCGTCACCATTTTCAAGTTCCGCGCGCCCGGTATGACGCTCAACCGCATCCCGCTCTATGCCTGGAGCCTGCTGGTCATGGGATTCGCCATCCTGTTCGCCTTCCCCGCCGTGATCGTGGGCAGCACCCTGCTGGAATTGGAGCGCAAGTTCGGGATGCCGTTCTACGACCCGGCGCGCGGCGGTGATCCCCTGCTGTGGCAGCAGCTTTTCTGGATTTTCGGACACCCCGAGGTCTATCTCATCTTCATCCCGGCGACCGGCATCGTCTCCATGATCGTGCCGGTGTTCGCCCGCCGCCCCATCGCCGGCTACACCTTCGTGGCGATGGCGATCCTGGCGACCGGCTTTCTGAGCTTCGGGCTGTGGGTCCACCACATGTTCGCGGTCGGGCTGCCGCTGCTGGCGATGAGCCTGTTCGGCGCCGCCAGCATGATGATCACCATCCCCAGCGGCATTCAGGTGTTCGCCTGGATCGCCACCATATTGACCGGCCCGCGGGTGGTACTGAACACGCCCATGCTTTTCAGCATCGGATTTATTATCACCTTCGTGCTGGGCGGGCTGACCGGCGTGATGGTGGCGTCAGTCCCGTTCGATTTGCAGGTCCACGACACCTACTTCGTCGTGGCGCACTTCCACTACGTGCTGGTCGGCGGGGTCGTGTTCCCCATCTTCGCCGCCTTCTACTACTGGATGCCCAAGCTCACCGGCAAGATGTACGATGAATGGCTGGGCAAGCTCACCTTCTGGCTCTTCTTCATTGGCTTCAACCTCACCTTCCTGCCGCAGCATAATGCCGGTCTGCTGGGAATGCCGCGGCGCGTCTTCACCTACGGTCCCGACCTTGGCCTGTGGCCGTACAACCTGCTGTCCACGGCCGGCGCGTACATTATGGGACTGGGCGTGGTCGCCTTCGGCTTCAGCGTCTACCGCAGCTACTTCCACGGCGCGCCTGCCCCGACCAACCCCTGGAACGCTGGCACGCTGGAATGGTCTCTCCCGTCGCCGACGCCCAACTACGCCTTCCGCACCACGCCGGCCGTGCGGAGCCGCGATCCAGTGTGGGAGGATGCGTGGTCCGAATGGCAGCCAGAGCAGACCAACCAGGAATCGGAGGAGCCGGTCCGCATCTGGCCCGAGAGCATGGGGACGACGCTGCTGGAGGCGCGCCCCGAGTCCATCGTCTGCATCGCTGGCCCGTCCATCTGGCCGTTCGCGGCCGGCGTCGCCGTCTCGGTGGCCGCGTTCGCGCTGCTGTTCGATCTTTACCTCATCACGGCGCTGAGCGTGCTGGTGAGCATCGTCTTCGGCATCCTCTGGATGTGGCCGGCCGAGGAGCGACGCCGGTTTGAGGGCGCCGGCGCCACCCTGGGGAATCCGGCCTTGCCCATCTCCACCTCCGGCCCGGCCTCGTCGGACTGGTGGGCGATGGCGTTGACGGTGCTGGCGCTGGCCGTCACCCACCTCTACTTCCTCTTCAGCTACTTCTATCTGCTCTATGACGCTCCGGCCTGGCCGCCGCCGGGCATCGCGCTGCCGGGACTGCTGCTGCCCACCGCCAGCACCGTGGTCCTGCTGGCGAGCATCGCGCCGATGGCGCTGGCCGGCCGCAGCATTCGCCGCGGCGATCAGGGCCGCCTCCGGGTCGGCTTGGCTGCTGCGTTCGTACTCGGCGCGCTCTTTCTCGCCATGCAGGGCTACGCCTTCTGGCAGACCGGACTGGACCCGAGGGCCACCTCCTACAGCGCCATCTTTTCCACGGTAGGTTGGGCGCACTTGGCGATGGCCGCCGCCGGGCTGTTCCTGAGTGCGCTGGTGCAGGTGCAGGCATGGCTGGGCTACTTCAACCAGCGACGCTTCGTGGCGGTGGAGAACATTGCGCTTTACTGGTACTTCGTCGTGGCGGCATGGCTGGCGACCTTCGCCACCCTGTACCTGACGCCGTACCTGCTGTAGGCTCCGGAGGAACGCATCGCTATGACGATCACGCGACAGGGCATCCCGACCGGCAGCCGCCGCCTGCTCTGGTTCGGCCTCTTCGGGGGTCATGCCGCCTGGACGCTCCAGCTTATCGTGAACTACTTTCTGGCGTCGCTGGCCTGTCAACCGCAGGCCCCTGATTTCGCCATGCTAGGGGTGAACGGCTATGCCATCCTGATGGTGCTGGTATCCGCCGTAACCGGGGCGGTGGCGCTGGCGGCGACGGTCGTCGCCTTCCGGCGCTGGCGGTGGTCCGGGGGTAACGGGGGCTGGGCGGCGGAACCCGCCCGCTGGCCCGGCTTTGTGGCGCTGGCCGGGTTCCTGCTCAGCGGGCTGTTCTTCGTCGTGATCGTCGCGGGCGGGATGGTCAATCTCTTCCTTGCTCCCTGCATCGCCCCGCGGTAGCGCCTCCCTCTCCGTGTCCATCAGGAGCGCCATGCCGGTCTACTCCATGCTCATGGTTGCGGGCGCTGTCCTTGCCGCCTTCAGCCCGGCGGCGGGCGTCGCCCACGCGCACAGCCGCGGCGTGACACCGGATGAGATATGGCTGGCATGGCGCTGGGAACCGCTGCCGTTGCTGCTCGCAGCAGCGGGACTCTACGTTCGGGGGCTGCGGATGATGCGGCGGCGGGCGCGGTCAGGAGCGGTCTACCGCTGGCGGGCGCGGGCCTTCGCGGCTGGCGCGCTGGCGCTCGGCATCGCATTTGTTTCTCCCCTCGATGCGATGGGCGGGACGCTGCTCTTCGCGCACATGGCGCAACACCTCGTGCTGATCCTCATGACCGCGCCCGCGCTGGCCCTCAGCGCGCCAACGGCGCCGCTGCTGTGGGCACTGTCACCGCCCCATCGCCGGGGACTGGTACGGTGGTGGCAGCGAACAGCGATGGCGCGGTACTCCGCCTGCGTACTGCGCTCGCCCATCCTCGCTGGGGCGCTGCATGGCGCGATGCTGTGGGCGTGGCACCTGCCGCGGCTGTACGACGGAGCGCTCCACAGTGATCTGCTCCACCTCATCGAGCACATCAGCCTGCTGGCGACCGCCCTCATCTTCTGGCGAGCGGTTGTCGCCAGCGGCGTGGGGCGCGGCGTGCGTGCCGGTGCGGGTATTCTCGCCTGCTTCATCCTGTCGCTGACTGGCGGGTTGCTGGGCGCGCTGATGACCCTCGCGCGGAGGCCGTGGTACCCAGTCTACAGTCACCACACCACGGCGTGGTCGCTCTCCGCTCTCGACGACCAACAACTGGCCGGTCTGCTCATGTGGGGCGTGGGCGGCATGGTCTATGCCGCGGCCGCCCTGACGCTGTTGGGGCGATGGCTCACGCTGGCGGATGTCGCAGACAGCACGGCAATGCGGACGGGAGCACCAGCGCCACCCCGACCGGGCATCGGGATCGAGGGGTAAGAGGCGACGCTCTCTTCCCTCTCTCCGACCAGACGGTCAAATCAGTTCCCGCATCCGGCCGCCGATAGCGTTCAGGGCGATCTTCTCCCGGTCCGGCTCGCCGCGGGCGAGCGACTTGACGAACTTGGCCGCTTGCTCGGCGGTGATTTTGGCGGGCAGCGGCGGTTCCAGCGGGTCCACCACCGCTTCGATGATGACCGGGCCGGGCGCTGCCAGCGCCTCATCAAGGATGCGGCCACACTCAGCCGGGTCCTGTATCGTGAAGCCGCGACCACCGCAGGCGCGGGCGAACGCCGCGAAGTCAATCGGGTGCAACTCACAACCGTATTCCGGGTTCCCCAGGAAGACCATTTGCTCCCACTTGATCTGCCCCAGCGTATTGTTCTTGATAATCACCACCTTGACCGGGAGCCGGTACTTGACTGCCGTTGCGAACTCCGCCATCAGCATCGAGAACCCGCCGTCGCCGGCAAAAGCAACACACTGCCGGTCGGGGTAGGGGACCTGCGCGGCGATGGCATAGGGCAGGCCGTTCGCCATTGACGCCAGCCTTCCGGACACTGAGTACATCTGCCCCCGCCTGGCCGGGATGTGGCGGGCGAACCAGGTGGTAATCGTGCCCGAGTCCCCGGAGACAATGGCGTCATCACGCAGACGCTTGCCCAGCTCGTGCGCCACCACCTGCGGCTTCATCGGCATGTCCTGCCGCGTGCCCCGCTCTTCCATCAGTTCCCGCCATTTGCGCATCTCCTGCTGCGCCTTCGCGAGGAAATTCCGGTCGTCCTTGCGCTGCAGCAGCGGGACCAGGCGCTCCAGCGTGCGGCGCGCATCCCCCACCAGCCCGGCTTCGACCGGATGGCGCAGGCCGATGCGGGTCGGCTCGATGTCGATCTGGACGGCGCGCGCCTGCCCCGGCTTGGGCAGGAACTCCATGTACGGGAAGGACGTGCCGACCATGAACAGCGTATCGCAGCCCTCGATGGCTTCCTGTGACGGTCTGGCGCCAAGCAGGCCGATGCCGCCGGTGGTGTAGGGGCTGTCGTCGGGCACGGCCGCCTTGCCCAGCAACGCCTTGATGATGGGCGCCGCCAGCGTGTCCGCGACGTGTTCGAGCAGATCACCGGCATTCAGCGCGCCTCGGCCTGCCAGAATCGCGACCCGCTCTCCGGCGTTGAGCACCGCGGCGGCGCGGCGCAGGTCTTGTTCGTCAGGCAACCCCGCCCTCTGGGCAAAGACCGCCGACGGCTCATACGGGACATTGCGCTGGGAGCGCCGGTCGACCTCCATTTCCTGGAGGTCGACCGGGAAGGTAATGTGCGCCACGCCGCGGCGGGACAGCGCCGTGCGGCAGGCGAGGTTCGCCACGTTCTCGATATGCGCCGGTCCCATCACGCGGGTGTTATACACGGCGACGTCGGCGAACACATGGTCGAGGTTCACGTCCTGCTGTGCGTGCGTGTCAATGAGGTCGTGGTAGTGATGGCCGGTGATGGCGAGTACTGGCTGACCGTCCATCTTGGCATCATACAGGCCGTTGAGCAGATGGAGACCCCCGGGGCCGGAGGTCGCCAGGCAGACGCCCAGCTTGCCCGTGTACTTGGCATAGGCGCAGGCCATGAAGGCCGCCGCTTCCTCGTGCCGGACCTGAATGAACGCGATTTTGTCTTGGCGCAGGCGCAGCGCCTCCATGATGCCATTAATGCCGTCGCCGGGGAGGCCAAAGACGACCCTGACGCCCCAATCGTACAGGATGTCGAGCAGGATGTCGGCAGCGGTGTCCGCCATTGCACCGTTCTCCCTTCGTAAGGCTTCCGTGGAGCGGCCTCTTTCGTGCGCGTGCCGGGTGGCGCGCCGCGTCCACCAACGCGAGCAATGGTCATCCAAGGAAAAGCATGAGCAGCGCCAGGAAGGCCATGCCGAAATCCTCCACCAGGGTAACTTGGGTCAGCGGAATATCCGAAATCAGCGTGCCTAAGCACATGCAACTGAACTGTCGATTTTGTTGAAGTGCAACAATTACACCAAGTCCGCTGAACGCCATTATTGCAAGTTCCGCTAGGAGTAACTGGAGTGAATTATATGCGAAAATCATTGCAATTCCAAAAGATATCTCAATGAATGGATAAACATAGCCATAAGCAAAGATTCGCCGGGCGACCAGATCATAGTTTGCATATCCCTCAGCAAACCCTTGAAGATTGATTAATTTGAAGCCGCCGAAGACGAGGAAGAAGCCAGTCATGAAATAGCTGATGGATTTCTGAATTGCAAACGTGCTATTCCGTACATCATTCAAGCTAATAGCTAGTGATGTCACGAGAATGAGCCCAATGATGATCAAGAGCGGTGCGTAATTGCGACGCTCCGCTTGAGCTGTTGCGCCATCCTGAACCAGATCCATGCCGCACTGGGGACACTTGCCCGGCTGGTCCTGCCTTACGTCCGGATGCATCGGGCAAACATACGTGGGCATCAATACCTCCTCTGGCCGGTAAAGGCCGTGTACCCAATGAGAGGCATGGGCACTGTGCCAAACGACCAGCTCTCATGGCTCCCGCTCCCTCCGATTTACTTCGTACTAGACCTTGTTACGAGCTCTACCTTGTGCGGTGGGCTGATCGGGCGCCACGCACGAAGCGTCACATGAGTTCGAGTCGTAAGCACCCGAAGGTAGTTCTTTCCTCAAGATCGCTCAGCATCTGAAAGTGAACAAGGCTCCGGCCACGGATAAAGCGAAGCTGGAGCCAGCCCATGCGTAGGACGACCGGATTCCAGTTCAAACGAATGGGGATGGGACCGCATGGAGGGCGGCGACTCAGCCAACCGAGGTTCCAACTATTCGTTGACCCGGCCCCTGAGAGCGATGCCCATCGGGTGAACGCCGAAGCCCTGGCTGGAATCCCCACGCACAGCGAGGTGGTCACGCGCTGGGAGAACGCCAGCGTGGACGAAGACGGACGGCCTGTGCGGGGCCACGTTCCATAACCCGCGAACCCACAGCAGGCAGACATCTGCCGTCGTTGGATCAGACAGGCCCGTCGCGCTCGACGCGCATTGTTCTCGATGCCTCCATCGGAACTGGCTGCGAGTCCGCTCTTATGCCGTGCGCCAGCGTGGTCGCGAGAGCTAGAGCTTTACCCCTGATGAGCGTATGGCGTTGAGCAAGAGGAGGGCAGTGCGTCCTAAACAGACAGACTACCGAATCAACTCTAACAACGAAAGGATGGCCGAGACGGCAATGCAAGCCAAGCGGCAGGCTGAACGGGTGAGTGGTATCCCGAACATCACCTATGGCTGTCCGGAAGAATCGCCTTTGGATACGAGTTCGCTCCGATGGGCATCGCACCACCTCCATCGGATCCTGTTCGCTCTAATAAGAGCGCCTTACACGCGTAATACCATGCGATAGTGCACTGTGAGGTTACCCGTGGCTGGGTTGAGCCGGGTCAGTCGGATGTTCGGAACCCACCACCTCGGCAGGCCCGTGCCCGAACTTGAGTTGCTTCGCTATCTGGCCCTCCAGCAGGCTGCCGGACCGGCCGTCCAGCACCGCTCCTCCCCACTGCCCAGCGAATCCCGTCCTTCGTCCGAGGCCTCGCGCCTCCAGCGCCAGCTTAGTGTAGGTGCTATACTGCGAAGGAGCTACTGCCTGCTGGGGAGGGGATGTCGTGGCCGTGCGCGTCAAGGTAAGCAACAAGAACCAGATCGCCGTTCCCGCCGAAGTGAGAAAGAAGCTCCAGATCAAGAGCGGCGATTACCTCTTGGTCGAGATCCGGGACGGTTCGGTGGTGCTGGTCCCGGAACCCCAGGACTACAGCCAGCACCTGCGGGGTCTCCATCGTGAGATCTGGCAAGGCAGCGAGCCCCAAGCGTACGTACAGCAGGAACGCGAGGGGTGGCAGCACTAGCGGCTACCCTGCGGGAGCACCGCCTCGTGGGACTGGACACGGCGGTGTTCATCTACCACATCGAGGGGTCGCCGCGCTTCGCCGGTCCGGCGGGCATCGTGTTCGCCGAACTGAACCGCGGCACGTTCCAGGGGCTGACCTCGGTCCTGACACTGATGGAGCTGGCCGTCAAGCCCCTGCAACTGGGCAGGCAAGATATCGCCGATGAGTATGAGGTGGTGCTTGCTGCCTATCCCCATCTGCGGGTGGTCCCGCTGGACCGAGGAACGGCGCGCCGGGCAGCTGAGCTGCGTGCCAGCTCTCGACTGCGCCCAGCGGATGTGTTCCAAGTAGCAGCGTGCCTGCAGCATCGGGCGACGGCCTTCGTCACCAATGACCGAGACCTGCGACGTGTCACGGGTCTCCAGGTCATCCTGCTGGAGGACTTCGTTGCGGGATGATGCTGTGGCATTACGAAGCTGGCGAATCGTAGCGTCCATGGTGGCCGCGGGACTGTACGCTCCCCGGGCGTAGCGTCCCTTCCACCGTTCGAGTAGGCAGAACGAATCCGGAGTTCAGGAGGACAACGTGACCCACCTGTGATACCGTTGTGACCCAGACTGAGGAAAAACCGATAGACAGATTCTCGAAAATCAGCCCCCTACCCTGGGGAACTGGCAATCAACAGACTTGAAAAATCGGCGACAGCCGATACGTCAACTTCTAAGAGCCCGTGGTAGCGTGTAGGCATGGAGTTTCTCCGCAAGGTGCTGGGGAACGGGATACACCGGGAAGTCGACCGGACCGATGCCCGCAAATTGGAGTAGGTCCGAGCCCCGAAGCAAGTCCGGCGGTTCGACCAGCGCATCCCCGCTGGAGAGATCGAGATGGAAGGTGGAGAACTCCAGCCCGGCCACCCTCGCTGCAACCCGGATGCGCAGCGAACCCCCAGGCGCGCCTTGCATTTCCTGAACGACCTCGCCAAACTCGAAGGAGAAGTGGTCTGGAATTGCCGTCTCGCCGACTGCCTGGCGCAGGCGAACTAGCGTCTCGGCGGGGCCGCGCGGCGTGCGCAGATCCATGTCCCGGGTCGGGCGGGTCTGGAGGCCGTAGCGGACCTGCAGGGCGAACCCACCCTTGAGCACCCATTCACCGTCCCGTGGCAGGCGCGCCAGCAGGCGTTCGAAGGCAAGACCCTGCTGGAGCCGCTGGGCCGGGATGCCTCTGCGCAGGGTCTCGTTCCGCAGCCGCTGCAGCAGTTGCTCCCGGAAGCCGGCGGGCGTGCTACCGCGTTCACGCCGCTGCATCGGCCAGCGCCTCCTCGATCAGTTGCTGGACGTTCCGCAGGTGCTGGTTGGGGCGGCGTCGGGCTGCGGCGCGGAGCGTCTCGGGCTGGAGGAGTCCGCGCGCCAGGGCGTCACGCACCGCCTGGTGGATCTGGGTAGGGTCGGCGCCGCTGGCGGCGGCGTCGATAATCGCCCGGTTGGGGGTCGTCACGCGTACGCCGTTGTACATCTGGACTTCGCCTTCGGGGAGCGCCGCGAGATGCACCCGAAACGGAGCGGAGGTGCGGTGAAAGGGGCGGGGCACGGTCACGTGGACCTGCACCGGCGACACGTCGCCGAGTTCGTACAGCGCCAAGGCGCTTTCGTGGGAGATGGCGCCCCGATAGTTGGTCCACACCCAGGCCAGCAGATAGTCATCGGAGGGGCTGATTGGGGCGGTGCGGAGGCGGTACACGCCGGGCAGGATGCGTTCAAACCGGCCGGTCTGCGTGTGGTACCGGAGCAGTTGATCCGTGATCCCATAGTCCTGGGCGTCGTGGCGGTCGAAATAGCCGCCCTGCCGGAGGGCCAGGGCTTCTAGACCGGCGAGATCCGTTCGCTTCGTTGAGTCGGGCATAGCTGCTACCATATCTATCATTTTCTACTAGGTATTGTAGCAGCTTCTTAGCCGGCTGCCTACTCGTCGCTCGACCCAACGTTTTGCAACCGTGA
>JACQUQ010000138.1 GCA_016210175.1 Chloroflexota bacterium
ATATCGACCTGGACTTTGCCGATGACCGCCGGGATGAGGTCATCCAGTACGTCGTGGAGAAATATGGCCGGGACCGCGTGGCCCAGATCATCACCTTCGGGACCCTGGGCGCGAAGGCTGCCATCCGGGACGTGGGCCGGGCCCTGGGGCTGCCCTACAGCGACGTGGACCGGGTGGCCCGGCTGGTGCCCGCGGCCCTGCACATGACCCTGGACCGGGCGCTGGAGGAGAGCCCGGAACTGGCCGAGATGGTCCGCCTGGACGACCAGACCCGCCACCTGGTGGAGACCGCCAAGCCGCTGGAGGGCATTGCCCGCCACGCCAGCACCCACGCTGCCGGCGTGGTCATCTCCTCCGAGCCGCTGGCCGAACTGGTGCCCTTGCAGCGGCCCAGCCGCGCGACCGACGAGAACGCCGTCCTGACCACCCAGTTTCCCATGGGCGATGTGGCCCGCATCGGCCTGCTGAAGATGGACTTCCTGGGCCTGACCAACCTGACCATCCTCGCCAAGGCCCGCGACCGCATCACCCAGACACGGGGTGTGGAACTGGACCTGCTGGACCTGCCCTGGGATGACGCCAGGACCTACCAGATGCTGGCGGAGGGCAACACCACGGCGGTGTTCCAACTCGAGTCCGCGGGCATGCGCAAGTACATCAAGGAGTTGAAGCCGTCCTCCCTGGGCGACCTGGCCGCCATGGTAGCGCTGTACCGTCCCGGCCCCATGCAGCACATCCCGACCTTCATCAACGCCAAGCACGGCATCGAGCCGGTGCAGTTCCCCCATCCCGCCCTGGCCGAGATCCTCAGCGATACCTATGGCGTCATCGTCTACCAGGACCAGGTGCTGCTCATCCTGCGCCACTTCGCCGGGTACAGCCTGGGCCAGGCCGACATTGTGCGCAAGGCGATGGGTAAGAAGAACCGGGAGCTGATGGAGGCCGAGAAGCAGAACTTCCTGGCCGGCGCCCAGGCCAAGGGCTTCACCCTGGAGGCGGCAGAGGCCGTCTTTGCGCTCATTGAGCCTTTCGCCGGGTACGCGTTCAACAAGGCCCATGCCACCTCCTACGCCCTCATCGCCTACCAGACGGCCTACCTCAAGGCCAACTACCCGGCCGAGTACATGGCAGCGGTCTTGACCTGCGCCATGACCGCTGCGGACAAGCTGGCAGCGCTGGTGGCGGAGTGTACGCGCCTGGGCGTGCCGGTGCTGCCCCCCGACATCAACCGCAGCGGCCTGGAGTTCACCGTGGAGCGTGCCAGGGACGGCAGCGGCGAGCCGGCGTCGGAGCCGAAGCTGGCGGTCCGCTTTGGGCTGGCGGCGGTGAAGAACGTCGGCGCATCGGCCCTGGAACCGGTGCTGGCCACGCGGGAGGAAGGCGGCCCCTTCACCAGCATCGAGGATGTCTGCCGCCGGGCCGACCTGCACGCCCTCAATAAGCGCGCCGTGGAGAGCCTGATCAAGGCCGGGGCCTTCGATGCGCTGGGCAAGCGGGGCGCGCTGCTGGCCAATGTGGACCGGCTGGTGAGCATGGCGCAGCGGGAGCGCCAGCTCCGGGAGTCGGGCCAGTCCACCCTGTTCGATCTCTGGGGCGAGCGGGTGGAGGCGCCCCTGCCCAGCCTGGATATTCCCACCGACCAGGATGCTCCCTTGCAGGAAAAGCTCGCCTGGGAGAAGGAACTGCTGGGGGTCTACGTATCCGAGCACCCCTTCGCGTCGGTCGCGGCGCAGGCGGCACGGGAGACGACGGCCCTGTGCGGCGAGGTGACCGAGGAGATGGCCGGCCAGCAGGTGGCGGTCGCCGGGATGGTCGCCAGCGTGCGGCAACTGACCACCAAGGACCGGCGTCCCTTCGTGGCCGCCACCCTGGAGGACCTGGTGGGCACCCTGGAGATTACCGCCTGGCCGGAAGTCTACGAGCGCACCCGCGATCTGTGGCAGGAGGGGACGCTGCTGCTGGTGCGGGGCAAGGTACAGGTGCGCGGCGGGGGGGTGCAGTTGACCTGCGACCATGCCCGGCGCTACGCCCCCGATGCCCAGGCGTCGGCCCAGCCCCTTCTGGAGGAGCCGGGGCCCGACGTGTTCGAACACGCCTCGCCCGAGCTCTACGACGCGCCGCTTCCGGCGTCTGAGGCTGTCACGGTCGCCAAGCGGAAGGCGCCGGTCTTCTACCCCAACGGTACCAACGGCAATGCTGGGGGCGCCCTCGGGTCGCCCGCGGGGAACGGCAACGGGCGTAAGGCCAGCGAGAGCGGGAAGCGAGAGAATGGGGCCATACCCCGGTCCAGCCCGGCGGAGCCGCCCCGGACCCTGGTGGTCCGCCTCAGCGAAACCAGCGATGTGGATGGCGATATCGCCCGCTTTCTAGAAGCCGTGCGGATCCTGCGCCGGTTTGAAGGGCGCGACCGGGTGTGTTTGCGCATCCACAGCGCCCAGGGTATGGTACACTTGGAGATAGCAGATCTCACAACACACTATGGCCCCGACCTGCATGGAGAACTGGTCCGGCTGCTGGGCGAGGATGGACTGCTGCTCCGCGAAGACTCTGCCTGAGCGCAGGGAAGGCCCCTGGCGTTCCCCCCACCCCCGGCGGAGGAGCTAGCTGGGGATGGGCATACCGGACGGCGGCCGTGTGCGCCTTCAGGAAGCGAGTCGGAGGAGAGAGAAGGACGGCGTACGATGGAGTGGTGTACCCTGGTTGAGGCGCCGGACCAGTTGACCGCCGAGTTCTGGCTGGACATCCTGCGCCAGGAGGGCATTCCGGCCCGGCTGGCGCCGCAGGATGTCGTCTCCTACCTGGGTGTCGCGCCGTTTCCTTGCCGGCTGCTGGTGCCGCAGGAGGTCGTTGAGCGTGCAGCCGAAGTCTTAGCCGACGTCGGCGTTGCCCTGGACTTCCCGATCCGGTGAGCAGGGGGCGCTGAGCCACCGACCAGCCCTCCGGCTGGCCATGGCTGCGGTGACGCAGGGACGTGACCGCGCCGGGCTCGTCGGCGCAGCGTGAGCGCACGTGAGTTTTGGGGCCAGAAAGAGGATCATATGGCCAGACGGCGCAAGCGGGGCGCCCGCCCCGAGGCTCCGACGGGGGAGGAGCAGCGCTCGCCTACGACACCGGGACCGCAGCCGCCAGCCGCGCCGGCGCCGGATGCCACGCAGCCGCGGCCGCCCCGCCGCAACCGCTCGCGC
>JACQUQ010000135.1 GCA_016210175.1 Chloroflexota bacterium
CCCTGAAGGGCGGGCCCGCCGTTCACGGCGGCAGTCGCACCCATCAGTTTATGCCTGACAGAACACTAGGGCGTATTGGTAAAGCATCAATAGTATGGTACTGGTTCCCACGCCCGGTGAAGGAGCATCCGTGAACGCAAAGGTCAGGTGGCTGGTAGCCCTGGCGCTCTTGCTCCTGGCTGCGGTGGCCGGCGGGAGGCAGGTCGCCGGGACACCGGCGCAGCAGGAGCACCCCGCCACGCTCGAAGCCATCATCCTCCTGGACGTGACGGGGTCCATGCGCGGCGAGGGTCCCGGCGCGCGGGATATCTGGGATCAGGTCGTGGAGAAGGTGGTCGAGCAACTCGGCTCGTTCTCCGACGGGACGCAGTTCGCCATTGTCCCCTTCGATGCCGGCCCCCGGCACCGTGCCATCTGGCTGAACCCGCCGGCCCAACCTGACGCCCCGCTCTCCCTGACGGCCCTGGACGCCACCACCCGCCCGGCGGCCATCTCCTACGTGCGCGCGCTGGTGCCCGATGGACAGAGCACCTGGATCTGCGATGCCTTTGAGTACACGCTGCGCCAGTTGCAGGCGTCGCGTGCGGGGCACCCGGCGGGAACGCGCATGCAGGCGGTCTTCCTCTACACCGACGGGCTGGACAACGGGAAATGCGCCGGGAACTTCGCCACGCGCATGGTTGAGATCTTCAACGCCCATACCGCCGATTTCCCCTTCCTCTACACCGCCTACATCGACCTCAACGAGCATCTCTCGTCGGAGGCCATCGCGACGATAGGCCAGGGCACCGAGGACCGTATCCGCGTCAACCAGGGCATTCCGGAGATCCTGGAGATCGATCCCACCTCGCTGGCGCTGGGGAACCTGGCAACCTTCCCGCAGGGCGTGGAGGTCACCCTGCGCGTGAAGGGCCGTCTGCCCGATAGTCCACCCTCGACGGCCGCCGTCGCCATCCTACCGGCGGACCTGGGGCTGCGGGTTGAGCCCGTCAGCGTTACCCTCGCCCCCGCAATGAAACTGACGATCACCGCCGGGAAGGCCCTCGACCCGCGCTCCTCCCCCGCCACGCTCCGTCTCCAACCTGCACAAGACCACATTTTGCTCGCCAACGGCGGCAACGTGGCCCTCACCTTCTCCTGGCAGCCGCCGACCCCCACGCCCACCCCCGTGCCGCAGGCCAAGGTCGGCGTGGCTACCGAAGGCGACCTGCACCTCGGCGCAGTCGAGGCCGGCTCCGACCAGCCCCTGACCGGCACGCGGCGCGTGCTGCTCTCCTTCGACGCGGCGGCGCGCAGCCAGCGGTCCCCAGTGGAGGTGCAGGCGTTGCTCCAGGGCGAGGAGCAGGTGGACCAGTTCTGGCTGGCGCTCCCCGACGGGCAGCGTGCGGCGCGCCGGGTCGTGCCGCCGGACGAAGCGACGCTGACGGTGGGCTACCGTATTGATGCCAGCACGTCGGGCCGGTTCTGGCCAGGGCGGGAACGGCGCGCGGCCACCGTGTCCGTGTCCAGCCCCAGCGCCCTCATTGAAGGAGCCGCGGAAGGAGCCGGGACCGGCCAGGGCGACGGCGCTGCCTTCGTGTTCACCTACGACCTGATCTATCCGTTCGGGATGCTCCACGCCTCCCTCCTGGCGACGACCGTCGCGGCCCTCCTGCTCCTGGGGTACACGGCCTTCCATTGCCGGTTCCCGGCCGATGCGGCCATCGTGGTGCAGGGCGGCGGCCGCTACCCGCTCCGGACGCTGGCGGAGCGCAATCTTCCCCGCCGCCTGTTCGGGGCATCCCTGACCATGGGCACCGCCGGGGACGATATTGACCTGGGCGCGGGCCAGACGGTGGCACGGCTGACGCCCCGGCGGACCTGGCTCTGCTTCTTCGGACAGCACGTGCTTATCGCCCCCACCATCCAGGGGCAGGACGCTGTCCTCAAACTCGACGGGGAGCCAGTGACGGGCGTGCGCGAACTCTTCCCCGGCGCCACGGTGGCGACGGGCGGCCTGCCTATCACCTACGAGCGGGGGGAGAACCTGCTGGTCTCGGGCGAACTGGGGTAAGGCGAGCGAACGGAGGAACGGGGCATGATACCGCTGACGGTCATTATCGGGGTCGGTGGGCAGGGCGCGGCCATCGCGCTGGGGATGAAGCAGCGGCTCCTGGACTACGCCAGCGAGCGCGACGAGCCGGAGGCCGAGCGGGAGTACGTGGAGCGCTCCGTGCGGATTTTCGCCATCGACACCCGCTTTGAGCAGGACCTCCACGCAGCCTTCCCCGCCGGGACGACCTGGGTCCTCCAGCCCGGCAGCGTGGACCACACCATCAGGACCTTGCTGGCACCGGGCGCGCGGGATAGCTTCTTTCGGACCTGGTGGCCCTCCCACGCCCAGGTGGTAGGCGACTTCGTCGAAGGCGCCGGCGGCATGCGGCTCAAGGGGAGGCTCGCCTACTACCTGGCAGGTCAGGGCGTCGCCGAGACCATCGCCCACGCTGTGACCAACCTGCGCGACGTGCGCGCCGCGGCGGTGGGAGTGCAGACGGTCGCCAATACCCCAGTCTACATCATCATGGTCGGCTCCGTCTCCGGCGGCACCGGTAGCGGCATCATCCCGACCCTCGCCCTGCACCTGCGCCAGCGGCTCGCGGGCAACGTCCGCATCATCGGGGCGATCCCGCTCGCCAGCGTCATGGCCCTCGCCCCGGCCAAGTTCCTCCGCCAGAACGTCTGGGCCAACTGCGCGGCGGCGCTGCGGGAGTTGGAATGGTGGCTCGTATCCCCCAGCCTGCGGCCGCGGGCGATCACTCCCTTCTTCCACGTGGGGACCGGCGCCGAGCGGGACGAGATCACCGGGGATGATTATCCCTTCGACCCCTGTTACCTCTTCACCCGCAGCAACCGCAACGGCCAGGCCCTGACCCAGCACCGCGACTATACCCAGCTCATCGCCGACTGCCTGGCCCTGGACATCAACTCGCCCATAGCCGACCAGGGGCAGGGGATGCTGTCGAACTTCCTCCAGTACGCCAACGTCAAGGTCCGCCCGCCCGACACCAGGGCGTGCAAGCCGGTGGTGTTCGCCAGCGCCGGGGCGGCGTCCCTGGAGTACCCGGTGCGAAGCATCACGCGCTACCTCGGCTTGCAACTCCTGGGGCGGGTGCTGGATGAGTACTTCCTCTCGCCGGAAGACCTGGGCAACCACGCCGCCACCTGGGCCGTCGCCCACCGTCTCGAAGAACGCGGCACCCACCACCACCTCCACGACGACCTCAAGCAGCCCGTGACCGACGCGCGGACGGGGACCGTCACCAGGATCGGGCCGCGCCCCGGCATCCCCGGCCTCGATGCCGCGGGCCGGAGAAACGTCCGTCAGGTCATCACCGCCGCCAGGAAGCAGTTTGACGACCACTGGATCCGGGCCTTGCTCGACCTGGCGGGGCAGAACCGCCCGCGCCTGCTGGAGCACCATCGTACGGCCATCTGGCAGGAACTGCTGGCGCTGCTCGCGGTGGGTGACGGTGACGGCTTCGAGCGGGCGGTCCAGTTTGCCAGGGCGCTCAAGGATGTCCTTGAAGTGAACCGGGACGACGTGGACCGGGAACTCAATCAGGCCGAGACGGGGCGTCGGGCGGTGCTGGCCCGGCTGGAGGAGGCCATCAAGGACAAGCCGACGACCGCCCCGGTCAAGGGTGCCATCCAGGAACTGGAGGACGCCTGGGGGTTCATTCCGCTCCCGCCGCGCATCAGTTCCGCCAAGCAGCAGTTCGTGGCGCGCTGGTGGAACCGCTACACCGAACACCGCGAGCACATCGCCCTGGGCGAGGCGGTCATCGCCCTCTATAACGACCTTATTGCCTGGCTGGACGGGGCGGTGACGCTCCTCAATCAGGTCGAGACCGAGCTGAAGCAGCAACGCGAGGAGGTCCGCAAGGCGGCCCTGACCCAGCTTGGCACCCGCCGGACCCAGGGGATGATCCTGGAAGAGCGGGTGCTGGACGATCCGCTCCTGGTGGATGCCCTCTTCAAGGGCCGGCTGGAACAGGCGGCGCAGCGCGGCTCGCAAACGGCCATTGACCTGGCGTTGCGGATGCTCCATGGGGGGGTGAGCATCGTGACGCTGATCAGCGACCTCATGGCCTCCCGGCCCCCGACCCCCGAGCGGACTGCTGCCCGCATCAGGGAAGCGATCGCAGGCGTCATCGCTCAGGCTGAGGAGGCCGCGGGCGCCGTCTTCCAGGGCGAGGTCGCCCGGCTCTCCATCTGGGATGCGCTGGAGCAAGAGGCCCTGCTCCGCCGGGACCTCGGGCAGAGCGACGAGTTCCTGCGGCAGCTTGCGCCGGGTGGCGCCGGCGACCTGCCGGCCAGCGACCTCTGCCTGCGCTACATCACCGCCCGCGTCCAGCACTGCGTCGCCACCGCCGTGCCCTTCTGGTACCTGGACAGCGCGCGGGAACACGACTACCGCGGCATGTTTGAGACCAGGCGGGACGGGCTGATCTCCTACTCGGCCCGGCCCTTCCAGGCCAGGGTCGAGGGAAGCCCCGGCGACCTGCGGGCGCGGATCCAACAGGCCGTGCAGGAGATCGCAGAGCGCGCCGGACTGAGCAACAGCCCCGGCAACGCTTCGCCCCACCGCGTTATCGTCGCCACCCGGGAGCTTGGCGCCCCGCTGTTCCTCCTGGACCGGTCGGAGCGGGAGGAGTTGCTGCGGAACGAGCGGCTCTGGGCCGCGCAAAACGGCCATGCCTATGTAGACCAGCGGTACGTCGGCACGCTGCCGGATGACTTCGAGTTCGGCTCTATGCAGACCCTCTCGGCCGACCACCGGGAGGCGCAGCTGTTGCTGCTCGGGTTCCACTTCGGCTACCTGCGCTATGGCATCACCAGGACCGGGAAACCGAACCGCAGCCTGGTCCAGATCCAGGCTGGCGGGCACCCGGAGCAACCGCGCTGGCGGAAGTTTGCCAGCGGCATCGCCGAAGCCCTCGCCCGCATGCAGACCAACACCAAGGAGACGCAGGCCATCGAAGCAGCCATCAGTGAGGCGTGGGCCAGCGTGCCCGCGGCGCAGCACCGGGACCACCTGCACCGGGCGCGCTCCTGGGTAGTGAGCGAGCTGGAGGACCTCCCGAACGGGACCGACCTATCCCACCCGCGGCGCGCCGCGCTGGAACTCATGGTGGAGGCGGTCGATCAGGCCTTGCAGGCGGAGGCATAATGCAGAGCGCCCCCACGCCGACGGAGCAAACGCTGCGGCTGGCCCGGCCGGTGCTCCTGACCGGGCTGGGGCGCGCGGCGTGCCCGCCCGCGCAGTGGGTACTGGCCGAAGTCGGCGGCCCGGTTGCCGGGCTGGAGGTGGTCTGCGTTACCGCGTCCGGCGAGGAGCCTCCCCAGCAGAGCGACGAGATCGCCACGCTCA
>JACQUQ010000129.1 GCA_016210175.1 Chloroflexota bacterium
GACCTGGTCTTCCCCCACCACGAGAACGAGATCGCCCAGAGCGAGGCAGCCACCGGTGTGGCGCCCTTCGCCCGCTACTGGCTGCACAACGGCCTGCTGCGCCTGGGCGAGGAGAAGATGAGCAAGTCCCTGGGCAACCTCATCACCATCCGGGAGGCCCTGGCCCGTTACACGCACGATGCCATCCGGTTGTTCGTGCTCGGCTCCCACTACCGGAGCCCGCTGACCTACAGCGAGGAGAACCTTGCGGCCGCGCAGCGGGGCGCAGAGCGGCTGCGGGACGCTTTGCGGGACGCGGAGCCGGCCGCACCCAGCGGTCAGGTGGACCCTGCACCCTTCCAGGCGCGCTTCCTGGCGGCGATGGACGACGATTTCAGCACCCCCCAAGCCCTGGCCGCCCTGTTCGACCTGGCGCGGGAGATCAACCGGGGCCGGAGCGCTGGGGCAGGCGTGGCTGCGGCGCAGGCCGCCTTGGGCGAGCTGACCGGGGTGCTGGGGCTGCAACTGGAAGCCGAGGAGGAAGCGGACCACCTGGGCGCAGCGCCCTTCATCGACCTCCTCCTGGAAGTGCGCCAGGAACTGCGGGCCGCCAAGTCCTATGCGCTGGCCGACCGCGTCCGCACCCGGCTGGCCGAGTTGGGCATCGTGGTGGAGGACACCCCCCAGGGAGCGGTCTGGCACACCCGACGGGAGTAGCCGCCGCACCAGACGGAGCAGCGGTCCGCGCCTCTGGTGCGGCGCCACCTGGAGGACATGACATGGCGTACGATGAGGGGTTGGCCCAGCGCGTGCGTGAGGCCCTCCAGGACCACCACGCGGTCGTCGAAAGCGTTGTCGAAAAGAAGATGTTCGGCGGGATCGGCTTCATGGTGCGCGGCAACCTGTGCTGCGGCGTGCTGCGCGACGACCTGATCGTGCGCGTCGGCCCTGCCGGATACGCGGCGGCGCTGGCCCAGCCCCATGCTCGTCTGTTCGACATCACGGGGCGGCCGATGACCGGGTGGGTCATGGTCGCTCCGGAGGGATACGCCTCGGACGAAGCGCTGGAGGAGTGGGTCCGGCAAGGCGTGGAGTTCGCACACTCCCTGCCCGCGAAATGAGCGCCCCCCACATGCGCACCGTTGCCCTTGACCGGTGGCCCACAAAAGGGCAGACTACCACGTATTGGATTGGCAGTTTCGTGAGCCCCGTGCCGGGGTCCCGGCTGGTGTAAGGAGGGAGCACGAGCGTGAACGCCGTCGAGTTGTTGCGCCAGCAGGTCCAGACGGGCCACTGGCTCCTGGAAGAAACGGTCAAAGACGTGACGCCGGAGCAGGCGCACTGGACGCCTCCCGGTATGGCCCACCCCATCAGCGCGCTGTACGCCCACACTGTGATGGGCGAAGATATGCTCGTGAATGGTATGCTGCGCGGGGCGGCGCCCCTTGCCATGGGGGAGTGGGCTGGGAAAGCGGGCGTGAGTGTGCCGCCGCCCCAGGAAGGCGATTGGAGCGCATGGGCCCGGAGCGTCCGGGTTGACCTTGACGCGTTGCGGGCCTACGCCCAGGCGGTCTACACCGCGACCGACGCGTACCTGTCTACCCTGACGGAGCAGGACCTGGACCGTCAGATCGACCTCTCTGGGTTCGCACTCGGGCAACAGAGCCTCGGCTGGGTCTTGAGCAACATCGTGGGATCCCATCTCAACCTGCACGGCGGCGAGATCTCCGCGCTTAAGGGCGCGCAGGGGGCCAGAGGGTACCCGTTCTAGGAAAAGAAAGCAGTCGGCAGCAAGCAGTAGGCAGCAACGTGTTGGGTGTCGAGACTCCGTCTTCTGCCTACTGCTTGCTGCCGACTGTGCTTGGAGCAGCGATGATCGCTACCGATGGCTTGACGTTGGTCCCCGTTGGCTTCACCAACTGCTATGTCCTGGACAGCGGCGAGGGCCTGATCCTCATTGATACCGGCATCAACACGGACGAGAATTGGGACGCGCTCACGGCGGGCTTGCGCGCGGCCGGCTACGAGGTCCGGGACGTGCGGCTGGTGCTCCTTACCCATTACCATTTCGACCACAGCGGGCTGGCCGAGCGGGTACGGCAGGCGTCGGGGGCGCGGGTGCTCATCCACCAGGACGATGCCCCCTTGCTGGCGGAAGGGGGCAGGTGGCGTCGGCAGACCGCCAACCACCGCCGCCTGCTCCAGGAGCATGGCGTGCCGGCGCGGCTGCTGGACTGGCTGGACCGCACCTGGGAGCGCCGGGGGCGGCACTGGTATCAGGACTGGCACCGCCAGGAACCGCTGTTCGACGGAGCGGGGCAGGTACGCTGGTCCCGCTTCGAGCAGGAGACGCCGCCACCCCAGGACCAGGAGCAGCCCCCGCTGGCCCCAGGGGATGCCCAGGCGCACCCGGACGAGACGGCCCACCACACGGAGACCCCTTCCGGGGCGCAGCCGCCCATCATCCCGGACGGGACGGTGTGCGAGCGCGAGGTCATTGCCCAGGGGCGGCTGCGTCTGCGGGCGGTCCACACACCGGGGCACACCCCCGGCCATGTCTGCTTTCTCATAGAGGACGCCGGGGTACTGTTTACCGGTGACCATGTCCTCAAGCACGTCGCACCCAACCCCGCCATTACCTTCCTGGGCAGCCGCTACGAGGGACGCACCCGGAGCATTGTCTGGTACGTGCAGTCCCTCCAGAAGGTGCGGGACCTGCCGGCGCAGCGGGTCTTTCCGGCCCATGAGCAGGAGGTTCCCGATCTCCCGCAGCGGGTTGATCGTATCCTGCGCAATCACGAGCGGCGCGCCGCCCAGATCCGCGCCACCCTCCAGGGGGGAGCGACCACAGCCTTCGACCTGCTGCCCGCGCTGTTCCCCAATCTGCGGGTCTCCGCGCTGTGGACGGCCCTATCGGGTGTTATCGGACACCTGGACCTGCTGGAGGACCGGGGTGAGGTCGAAGCCGTCCCATTGGACGGGAGGATCGCCTATCTCCGGTCAATGACCGGGTAACTTGTCCCGGTTTGGTGCGGCGTTCTTCCTGACGGGGGCACGCATCCCCCTCCCCCGCAGGCGCCCGGACGACCCGCGCCTACCGGGATGGACAGCGAGGCCCGTGTCCTGCCGGCCCGAGGCCCTTCCACCGTGGGCACAAGGAGCCGACTGTGCTGTTGCCCACCCGGTCTACGCAGGTGTCGTCCCCAGGCCTACGCCCGGCTCCCCAGACGCTCCTGCGCCGCCTGCGGCCAGAGCCGCTGATAGCGGTCGTACAAGGATTCCGAAACGACGGCAGGGGACGCCGAGATCGTCCGGGCCGTCGGCCAGCTGTTCCCCGCAGGCACCCGGACCTCGAAGTCCGCCGGCAGGTTGTCGCCCCATCGGTGGAGTGCCCGAACCGCCATCGTACACCTACTTTCCATCGCAGCGCAGGCCACCGCCGGGCGCTGCGCGCCATCGGGAAGTGCTGCCGGTGATACTAACGGAGCGCCCCGGCGTTGAGGGACGGGCGCCGGAGGGAATTCGCGCTTTTCCCGGCCCCCAGCAGGTGGCCCCGTGGGAACAGCAGGCGAGCGCGCCTTTTGTCGCCCGCCCCGCACTTACGCTACAATGGCACTACCGCGGGCGACGTGCCGCCTATCCTGCCGCGGATTCCCTCGAAGCAGAGCGCGATGACTGCCACACCCATCCGACGCCAGTACCTCCGCATCAAGCGTCAGCACCCCGACGCCCTCGTCTTCTTCCGCCTGGGCGACTTCTACGAGACCTTCGACGACGATGCCAGGGTGGTCGCTCAGGAGCTGGAGATCGTGCTGACCTCGCGCCCGATGGGCGGCAGCGAGCGGGTGCCCCTGGCCGGGGTACCCTACCACTCCCTGGAGACCCACCTGGCCCGGCTGGTGTCCCGCGGCTACAAGGTCGCCATCTGCGAGCAAGTGGGCGACCCCACGGGCCGGGGGCCGATGGAGCGGGAAGTGGTGCGGGTGGTGACGCCGGGCACGGTGCTGGAACCTACCATGCTGGAGGGCAAGGCCAACAACTACCTGGCGGCCCTGGCCCCGGACGGCGACCGGGCGGGCCTGGCCCGCATCGACATCAGCACCAGCGACTTCGCCACCACCCAGCTTTCCCTCCAGGACGCCCTCATGGAACTGGAGCGCCTGCGCCCCGCCGAGGTGCTGGTGGCTGCGGCAGGGACAAATGAGGCATTGCCCCTCCAGCGGCTGGGGGCGACCATTACCCCGGTCAGCCCGGACTGGTGCGACCCGGAGGCCGCCCACCGCGCCCTGCTGGAGCACTTCGGCGTGGCAACCCTGGAAGGCTACGGCTGCGAGCACCTGCCCCTGGCGACCGCGGCGGCCGGCGCGGTGCTGCGCTACCTCCAGGAGACCCAGAAGGGCGCGCTGCGCTCCGTGGTGGGGCTCGCCACCTACTCCTGCGCCGACTACATGGCCCTGGACGCGCCGACCCGCCGCAACCTGGAGCTGTTCCAGGCAGGGCGCGCCGGGACCGCGCAAGGCTCCCTGCTCTCGGTGCTGGACCAGACCCGCACCCCAATGGGCGGGCGGCTGCTGCGGGGGTGGGTCAGTCAGCCCCTGGTGCAGTTGGCCCCCCTGGAGGCCCGCCTGGACGGCGTGGAAGCCTTGGTGCGGGCCACGGTCGCCCGGCGGCAGGTCGCGGCCCTGCTGGGCCGGGTGGGCGACCTGGAGCGCCTGGTGAACCGGGTGCGGGCCAACCTGGCCGGCCCCAGGGAGCTGCTAGCCCTGCGCCGCAGCCTGGAGGTGGTGCCCGAACTCCAGGCGGAGGTGGCTGCGCTCAGCACCACAGAAGGGCCGCACCCGCCCGTGGACTTGCCTGCCGGGGCCGTGGCGGTCTGCCGCGAGCTTGCGGCGCTGGTGGAGCGGGCCATTGAGGACGACCCGCCCGCGTCCCTGAGCGACGGCGGCGTTATCCGGCCGGGCTTCGCCACGGAGTTGGATGCCGTGCGCCGGGCCGCCCAGGACGCACGGGACTACCTGGCGGGCCTGGAGCGAGGGGAGCGGGAGCGCACCGGCATCAAGTCCCTCAAAGTGGGCTACAACCGGGTCTTCGGCTACTACATCGAGGTGAGCAACGCCTACCGCCGCCAGGTGCCTGCCGACTACCAGCGCAAGCAAACCCTGGTGGACGCCGAGCGCTACTTTACCCCCGAACTCAAGGAGTACGAGACCGTTATCCTCAACGCCCAGGAGCGGGGCGGCGAGATGGAAGGGCTGATCTACCGCCAGGTGTGCGGCCAGATTGCGGAGGCAGCCGAGGCGGTGATGGCGGTCGCGGCGGCTCTGGCCCAGATCGACGTGCTGGCAGCCCTGGCCGAGGTGGCGGTCCGCAACGGCTACGTGCGCCCTGCCCTGAACGAGGGCGACGCCCTCCGCATCGTGGGCGGGCGGCACCCCGTGGTGGAGCTGGCCCTGGAGCCGGGCGCCTTCGTGCCCAACGACGTCTCCCTGTCCGGGGGCGAGGAGCAGATCCTGGTGCTGACCGGGCCGAATATGTCGGGCAAGTCCACCTACCTGCGGCAGGTCGCCCTCATCGTGCTCATGGCCCAGATCGGCAGCTTCGTGCCCGCCGACCACGCCACCATCGGCCTGGTGGATCGCATCTTCACCCGCGTGGGCGCCCAGGACGACCTCGCCACGGGCCAGTCCACCTTCATGGTGGAGATGGTGGAGACCGCCAACATCCTGCACCACGCCACGCCCCGGTCCCTCATCATCCTGGACGAGATCGGGCGGGGCACCAGCACTTACGACGGCATGGCCATCGCCCGCGCCGTGGTGGAGTACCTCCATAACCATCCCCGCCTGGGGGCCAAGACCCTCTTCGCCACTCACTATCACGAGCTGACGGAGCTGGCCCAGCTCTTGCCCCGGGTCAAGAACTACCACTTCGCGGTGGCAGAGGAGGAGGGACGGGCCATCTTCTTGCGCCGCCTGGTCCCCGGCGGAGCGGACAAGAGCTACGGCATCCACGTCGCGCAGTTGGCGGGACTGCCTCGCCCCGTCATCGGCCGGGCCCAGGAGATCCTGGCCCAATTGGGGACGCTCGCGCCAGCGACGGGGCACACCCGACTGGTTCGACGACGCTCATCACAGGCCGAGGCCCTTCGACAGGCTCTCCGCGTACGGAGTCCGCAC
>JACQUQ010000130.1 GCA_016210175.1 Chloroflexota bacterium
CCCCTGGTCGTACAGGCGGTCGGCGCTGCGCAGTTGGTCGCGGAGGTCTTCGGCGGATCGGCGCAGATCGGCGGGGAGACCGCGGTTCCGGCCCGGCTCCGTCAGGTAGACCGTATAGGCCGCCGGGGCGGGCACTTCGGCCACCGCCCGGGCGTCGGTGCTCAGGGGAATCCCCAGGGAGAAGAGCACATCAATGGGGGAGAGGACCTCAACGGTGATGGTTGCCTCCCGGCGGGCGAGGTCGCCCTCCGTCCCACGACGGACCTCCCGCGGCATGAGGGCCGTCTCGCGGGCGCTGCTGGTCCACCCCTGGCCGGTATAGGTATCGTAGGCCGCGGCCCGCCAGTAGCCCGGCTGCTCGGCCTGCACCTGCATGACCGCGCCCTGCTCGGCGTTGGCAGCGCCGGGGAGACCGAAGTGCCCGAGGCTGATGGCGCCCCGGAAGGGGAGCGCCTTGCCGAAGCCGTGGACCGGCACCGCCCGCCCGGACCCGACCGAAGCGAACAGGCGGTCAAATTCGCGCTCGAACTCGCGCCAGGGGCCGCTCACCCGCTCCCAGACATCGGAGACGGATGCCGAGGCGCTGGCGATGGGGACCTGCCAGGCCAGGGAGACCACCAGGACCGCGACCACCAGGGCATGGCTCAGGTAGGAAACCCCGACCGTGGCCGGCGCGGTCACCCCGAGCTGTCGCCAGCGCCGCTGCTGCCGCACCAGGTGCAGGCGGCTGACCAGGAGCATGGAGGCGATGAGGTACAGGAGAAAGTAGGAGGTAAAGCGGCCGGGCAGATAGGTGAGGTTGATCAGCAGGGCGATGCCGCTGGGCACCACTGCAAGCCACGCGTGTTGCGACCGGAAGACAAACCAGGCCGAAAGGTACGCGATCACCCAGTCCAGCGCGACCACCTGGAAAACAAAGGGGACCGGGTCGTTGCTGATGCCGCCGCTGCTGGCGACCTCCCACCAGCGGTACATGCGCACGGCCAGGTCGGTCAGGCGCTGCGCGGCGTTTTCCCCATCGCTGATGCTGGCGGTCGCCCAGATCAGCGCGATGGTCCCGACCACCACGGACACCGGGTGCAAGAAGACGGCGGGCAGCCGGATCTTCGCCAGGAGGAAGCCCAGCCCGATGGCGACCAGCGCCAGCAGCTCCAGCGGCGGCATGTCCCGGACCCAGCGCGCGTCTTCGACCGCCCAGAGCGTCGCGCCGATCACCAGCCCTACCAGGACGAGGGAGGTCCAGCCCTCTTCGGGGTGCAGCCAGCCGTGCGCCTCGGCCCCCTGCTCACGGGCAGACGGCGCGCTGGGGGCCGGCTGGGTCACGATGGGAGGAGATGAGCGGGTTCGCATATCAGCCTCCGTGGCTCCCTGCAGAGGCGCGGGCCGCTTGCTGTCCCTGCACGCTCAGGGCGTGCTCCAGGCGCTCGCCCTGCTTCACTAAATACGTGGGTACGCCGAAGGCGAGCAGGCTGCTAACGGTCATCAGGGTGTGGTTGCGGCCCCCGAAAGTGCCCGGCTCCAGCAGCACCACCGCGACCTGCGCGCCCCGGCGGAGCACGTGCTGGATTTCGTACACCCAGTGCTCCTCCGTGGAGGCGGTGACGATGATGGCGGTGGTGTAACGGCCGAAGCGCTTCCCCTCGGAGGCCAGCAGTTCGGCCAGGGAGGTGGTCCCCTGCGCCGAGGCCACGGCCAGGAGCTCCAGGGCCTGCACCAACTGCTGGCCGCCCCGGTCCGGCTTCAGCGCCAGGTACTCCCGGCCGTACGCGACCAACCCCACGGCCCGGTTCAGTTCCAGGTAGTGCTGCATGATGGACGCCGCAATGGTCACGCCGTACTCTTCGGTGCTCTCCTGGCCGTGGCCGGCCTGCACCCGGCGGTCCAGGTCCAGGATCACCCAGAAGTCGCTCGCCGGGTCCAGCTCAAACTCCTTCACCATGAGATCGCCGGTCCGGGCGGTGCTGGGCCAGTGGATGCGGTTGAAGCTGTCGCCGTGGACATACTGGCGGATGCCGGCGGCATTGGGCGTGAGGAACTGGGTGCGGCGCCGGTGGCGGCCCTCGCCCGGCAACTCCGCGGGCGACATGTTGAACCGCGGCAGCGGGACGGTCGCCGGATAGACCACCAGGGTATGGGTCGTGCCCACCAGCACCTCGCGCAGGAAGAGGCCGAAGGGGTCCCCGCTGACCACCCGAATCGGTCCCAGGGTGTAGCGGCCCCGCTGCCAGCACACGATGTCGTTGTACCAGCTCTGGGAGCCCCGCGCCGCCAGGTTGACCACCCGACCCGTCTGGCGGCTGGGGAGGTCGGAGAGCTGCTGCACTTCCAGGAAAAACTTGGGGAGCGGGACGAGGTTGCTCACGGTGATCCGCTCGCTGATGGTCTGGCCGACCTGGCTGCGGGCCATCCCGCCCTCGACCTGCGCCTGGAGACCCATGACGCTCAGCCGGGACCAGAGGAAGCTCGCCGCCAGGACCAGCACCAGGGTGTAGGTCAGGCGGAAGAACAGGTCAAAGCCGTTGGTCAGCGCCGCCAAGCCGCTGACGCCGACGAGCGCCAGCACCAGCAGCAGCCGAATCGGAAGACGTCGTATCCAGGTAGCGTATCGCCGCACGTGCCTACCACCTTCTCACGAGGGATGCCATCGCCTGGCCTGGGAAGGCCTGGGGGCTGCCGCTCGACCGGCTCACGGGACGGCTCTGGCCGGATCTGCGCACAAGCCCGGAGCTTGTTGACGGACAGGCCGTTCGTAGTTCGACACGCGCACCACGAACGACCCGTCGCCGAGAACGGTATGCGTCTTGGGTTATCCGGCGACCCAGCCGCGGGCGCGCGCGCCGGGTACCGGGAGCTGCGCCACCAGCTCCTCGACCAGGCTTTCAGGGGTGATATCCCGCACCCGGGCCGCCGGCTTCACAATAATACGGTGGGCGAGGGTCGCGCTGGCCATCGCCTTCACATCGTCCGGCAGCACGAAGTCCCGGTCGTGCAGCAGGGCCCGCGCCTGGGCCGCCCGGAAGAGGGCCAGAGACCCACGGGGCGAGGCGCCCAGGTACACCGCCTCGTGGCGACGGGTGGCCTCGGTAATGGAGACGATGTACTGCTTTACCAGCGGGTCAACGTAGATCTGCTTGACCGCCTCCTGGAGCCGCAGCACGTCGGCCACGTCCACAATCTGCTGCAAGTCGTCCACGGGATGGTGCAACTGTTGCCGGTCCATGATGGCGATCTCGTCGGTGGCGGCGGGGTAGCCAAGGTGGATGCGCATCATGAACCGGTCGAGCTGGGCCTCCGGCAGGGGGAAGGTCCCTTCATACTCGATAGGGTTCTGGGTCGCCAGCACCAGGAAGGGGCGGGGCGTGGGATGGGTGCGGCCGTCCACCGTGACCTGGCGCTCTTCCATCGCCTCCAGCAGCGCCGACTGGGTCTTGGGGGTCGCCAGGTTGATCTCATCCACCAGGACGATCTGCGCCATCACCGGGCCAGGCCGGAACTCGAAGTCGGAGGTCCGCTGGTTGTAGATGGAGACTCCGGTCACATCACTGGGGAGCAGGTCGGGCGTGAACTGGATGCGCTTGAAGGAGCAGCCCACCGAGCGGGCAATGCTCTTCGCCAGCATGGTCTTGCCCACACCGGGCACATCTTCGATGAGCAGGTGTCCCTGGCAGAGCAACGCCACCACGGCCTGTTCGACCTCTGCCCGCTTGCCAACGATGACGTTCTCCACATTGGCGACAATCTGCTCGATGATGGCCCTGCCGCTTTGCACCGGTCGGCTCCTTTCCGGGACGATTCCTCAGATCAACAACGCACCAGCAGCGCGCCAGGCTGGCTCCGCTCAGGACTCCACCGCGGACCGAGACCGGGTACGCCACGATGGGAAATGTGCGCCTATTCTAGCGGGTGCCACGCCATAGCGCAATATCACTGCGCAGGGAGACAGAGGCCGCGGCGACCGGACCGGCGTGGCCCCCGGCTACCAGTCCCGATCTCCCGGAGGCACGTTGCCCCCGCCCCGGTGGATCTGCGCCTGGATCGCCCGTTCTCGCTCCCGCAGGGCATCCAGGATGCGCATGGCCTGTTCGATGCTCAGGTCGGCGCCGGCCTCTTGGAGCATGCGGTCGAGGGCATCGCTGTCCGGCCCGCCCTGGGGCAGGCCGCCGTTGGGCTGGCTCGGTCCTACCTGCCCTTCCTGACCGGCTTGCCCTACCTGCCCTTCCTGGTTGGCCGGCTCCTCCTGCCCCTGGTCACCCGGCTGCCCAGGCTGCCCGCCGGGTTGCTGGGTGCCGTCGCTGCTGAGCTGGCGCAGCACGTACTCCAGGTTGTACTTGGCGTCCTGGTCGGTGGGGTCCAGGCGCAGCGCCCACTTGTACTCTTCCAGGGCCTCCGGTAGCTGGCCCATGCGGAAGAAATTATTGCCCAGGGTGAAGTGCGCGCGTGCCCGCAGCCTGGCATCTGGCGCGGAAAGGGCGCGGCGCACCTCCCGTCCGGCGCGCTCGAACTCGCCCTGCTGGTGCAGGGCGCTGCCCGCGTTGATGTTCAGCTCCGGGTGGTCCGGGGCCGTCACCTGCGCCTGTCGGTACCACTCCAGGGCCTGGTCGTAGCGGCGGGCGTAGTAGGCCCCGTTGCCCTGCTCGTTCAGGCGGTAGGCCAGCGATGCCGGGGTGCTGCACGCGAGGGTGCCCAGGAGGAGCAGCGCCAGCAGCGCGTGGGCTCGCTTCATTGCGGCTCCTTCCGTCGCTCCGTGACCAGCCACTCTACGGCGAGGGCCAGGAACGCGATCAAGGCGAACACCTGGAAGCTCTCGCGGGGGCGGCTCACCGTGGTCCCCGTCACGGTCGCCCTGCCACGGCGGGCGACCTCCGCATACAGGCGGTCGAGCTCACCCTGGCCCGAGGTCGCCAGGTAGGAACGGCCATCCGTCGCCAGGGCCAGCATCCGCAGGGTGTCCTCTTCCAGGCGGGTCACCACCACCTGGCCGCTGCGGTCGGTCTTGAGCGCGGGCCGCCCCATGGCATCTTTGAGGGGAATGGTGCTGCCGCGCGCCGTCCCGACGCCGATGGTGAAGATGGGCACTCCCGCCTTCCCGGCTGCTTGGGCCGCGGCTTCCACCCCGCCCTCCAGGTCCTCACCGTCGCTCACCAGCACCAGCACCCGGTCGCGCTCCTCCTCCGGGTCCATCAGGGTGAGGGCAGTGCGGGCCGCTTCGGCCAGCGCCGTACCTGGCTGCGGCGCGGCGTCCGCTTCCACGGCCTGCACCAGCGTGCGGGCGGCCTCCAGGTCGGTGGTGAGCGGGACGTGCACTTGCGCGGTCCGGGCGAACAGGACGATCCCGATGCGGTCGCCCTGCAAACGGTCGATCAATCCCACGACCTCACGCTTGGCCCACGCCAGGCGGTTCGGGGCGACATCGGTGGCCGTCATGCCCAGGGAGACGTCCAGGGCGACCACGAAATCGGTGCCGACCCGAGTCTCCACCTCCTCTTCCAGCCCCAGCGAGGGCCGTGCGGCCGCCAGGGCCAGCAGGGACGCTGCCGCGACCAGTAGCGCCGCCTTGATGCGCTGGCGGCCCCGGAGGGTGGAGGCCGTCAGGTGCCGCATCATGGTCGGGTCGCCGAAGCGCGCGCTGGCCCGCTCCTTCCAGCGGAAGTAGTACCAGAACAGCAGCCCGACGATGGGCGCCGCCAGCAGGAGGATCAACCACTGTGGCTGGCCGAAGGACATCAGACCTCCTAGGGTAGACGCCGGAACGCGGTGGCGGTCAGGGCCGCCTCGACCACGACGAGGCCGAGGGCCGCCAAGAGGAGCCAGGGGGCGAGTTCGTCCAGGGTCGCGTAGCGCAGGCTCCCCACCTGGGATTTTTCCAGCTGCTCGATCTGTTCGTAGACCTGGCGCAGGGTGGTCGGATCGGTGGCCCGGAAATAGGCCGCGCCCGTGCTCTCACTCACCTTCTTCAGCATGTCTTCGTCAACCACGTCGGCTGCCCTGAGCTGGCGGCCGGGACCGCCGGGCGACCGCGGCCCTGGGAAGTTGGCGGCTCCCCCCACGCCGATGGTATACACCTTGACCCCCAGCAGCTCGGCCACGCGCGCGGCTTTGAGCGGGTCAACCTGGCCGGAGTTATTCTGTCCGTCGGTGAGCAGCACCACCACCCGGCTCTTGGCCCGGCTATCCCGCAGTAGGTTCACGGAGTTGGCGATCCCGTGACCGATGGCGGTGCCCGCGGGCAACTGACTGTCCAGATCGATGGTGTGGAGGATGCCCACGACCGCCTGGTAGTCCAGCGTCAGGGGACTGTGGGTCACGGCGTCCCCGGCGAAGATGACCAGTCCCACCCGGTCTTTCTTCCGGTTGGTCACAAACTCCTGGATGATGTCCTTGGCTACCTGGAACCGACTCTGGCTGGCCATGTCCTGTGCCGCCATGCTGTAGGACACGTCGAAGGCCACCACGATATCGATGCCCTCGGCTGGCACCAGTTCGCTGGAGCGGCCCAGCTGCGGGCGGGCCAGGGCCACCACCACCAGGGCCAGGGCCAGGAACCGCAGCGCGCCCAGCGCGCCGTGCAAGCGGATGCGCCGCGAGGTCGGCAGGTCTGCGGCGAAGGTGACGGCGGAGAAACGGATGGACCCGACCTGCCGCGTCAGGCGACGGCGACGCCAGGCCAGCAGCGCCAGCGCGGCCAAGAGCAGCAGGAAGGTGGGGTTGGCGAACTGTACCGACATGCCTACGACACTCCCACCGGCGCCGGGGTTTCCAGGTCCACCACGGCCAGGGCCAGTTCCAGGGCGCGCTCGGCGCGGGCGTCGGCGGGGAGGTAGCCCGCCCAGCGCACACTATCACATTCATCCAGCAGCCCGATCACGACGCGGGCCAACCAGCGATCCGTACCGCGCTGGGCCATCGCGCGGTCCAGTTCGGTCGTGGTACAGCTCAGGGCCGGGAGGCCGTACTGCTCCTCCAGGTACCGCCGGATACACAGGGCCAGACGCCGATAGAAGGCTTCATAGTGGCCCTGTTCCATCAGCCGCTCCGCGATGATCGCGGCCAACTCGTGCCGGGCGACGTCCTGGGGCGACGTGGCGGCCAGCGCCACCAGCGACGGCCGGCGCCGCGGGAGCCGCCGGATGACCACCACCGCCAGGGCCAACGTCGCCGCGACCAGCAGCGCCTGCGCCACGGGGCGGGTGTAGTCGAGCGGGCCGCCCGGGAGGGTAAGGGGCGGCTTGAGGTCGAGCAGTTGCGGGTTGGGGTCCTGCTCCAGGACGCTGCGCACGGTGACCCGCGCGTCCGGGGCGTGGACCGTCTGGCGCACGCCATCGACGCCGGCCACGCCGATCTCCACCCCGGTCAGGACGAGCAGTCCCGGCTCGAAGGCGGTGACAATGTACTCGAGGCGCAGCAGTTGTCCACCATCGGGGGTGCGCTGGACCGTCCCGCCGCGTCGCTCCAGCACCTCGAAGCGCCCCAGCGCCTCCTCGCCCTGCGGCGCCTGAAGCGCCATGCCCGGCGCGGCGCGCACCAGCACCGTCACCTGGATGCGGTCGCCGACGGTGATAACCTCCCGGTCGATCCTGGTCTCGACCGCGACCCCTGGCGGGGGTGGGTCATCGGCGAACACCCGCGCGACCGATGACAGGGCCGACGCGAGGGCCAGCGCCAGCGCCAGCGCCAGCAGCGCGACTACCCACCGCGCGCCGAACCCCATGGGGCGCCACGACTGCGTCCCGGCCGGAGACCGGGCGTTCTGGTTTGGGTGCCACTGAAGTGTGCTGGACATCGTTACGCCCTCCGGCGCGCCCGCGCCTCGAAGAAGGCGATAAGGGGCTCGACATAAGACTGGTTGGTGCGGATATCTACCCGATCCACCTGGGTGGACTGGAACAGCCGGTCGCGGGCGTCCAGCGCCTCCCGGACGCGTCGGGCGTAGGCGGCCTGCACCGCGGGGCTGGCCGTATCCAGCACGACCCGCTGGCCGGTCTCGCCGTCTTCCAGCTCCACCAGGCCGACCGCGGGCATGGTCAGCTCGCGGGGGTCGGTAATAGTGAGCGCGACGATATCATGGCGGCGCGCCAGGACCCGCAGCGCGGTCTCGTAGCCCGAGGCCAGGAAGTCCGACACCAGGAGAATGAGACTGCGGCGCTTGAGGAGGTGGCCCAGGTAGCCGAGCGCGGCGCCGATGTCGGTCCCACGCCCCTGGGGCGCGGCCAGCAGCAATTCCCGTACCACCCGCAGGGCGTGCTCCCGACCCGTCCGGGGCGGCACGAACCGCTCGATGATGTCGGAGAAGGTGAGCAGGCCCACCTTGTCGTTGTTGCGGATGGCGGAGAAGGCCAGCAGCGCGCACACCTCCGCCGCCACCTCCAGCTTGGGCCGCTCGCTGCCGAAGGCGTTGGAGCCGCTGATGTCCACCGCCAGCACCACGTTCAGCTCCCGCTCCTCGACGTACTTCTTAATGTAGGGGTAGCCCATGCGGGCCGTCACGTTCCAGTCAATGAGGCGGGCGTCGTCGCCGGCCGCGTACTCCCGGACTTCCGAGAACTCGATGCCCTGGCCGCGAAACACGCTATGGTACTCCCCCAGGAAGACGGTGTTCACCAGGCGCCGGACCCGGATCTCGATGCGGCGCACTTTACGTAACACGTCAGGGGGCACCGTGGCACGGGAGGGGGCCACGACCGGAATGGGGTCGCTGGCTGGGGCTTTCCAGAAGGCGAATCGCATAGGCCTACCCGCCTGGTGAGCGGCTCAGGCCGCCGGGATGATCCGCGCAGGATCCGGCGGCGCTTCTTGATACCAACGCCCCCTCACGGCACTTCAACGCTCCGCAACACCCGATCCACGATGGCCTCGGGGCTCACCTCCTCGGCTTCTGCCTCGTAGGTGACGATGATCCGGTGGCGCAGCACATCCAACGCAATGGCCTTGATGTCATCGGGGATCACGTACCCGCGGCCGTGGAGGAGGGCGTATGCCTTGGCGGCCTGGGCCAGGTAGATGGTCGCGCGGGGCGACGCACCAAAGGCGATGAGGGGACGCAGGCTCTCCAGGTGGTAGTTCTCCGGCTCCCGAGTTGCAAAGACCAGGCGAATGAGGTATTCCTTGAGGGAATCGTCCAGCCGGACTTCCCGCACCAGTTCCCGCGCCGCCCGGATATCCTCCAGCGTCACCACCTGCTGGGCCTGGGGGGGGACGCCGCTGATCATCCGGTCCAGGATGGCCCGCTCCTCCTGGCGGGTGGGATAGCCCACC
>JACQUQ010000131.1 GCA_016210175.1 Chloroflexota bacterium
CCCGGGGGCGCCCGTTGCAGCGCGAGAGGGTCGTGGTCCGCCCACGCGGGCGCCGCGGCCGAACCGAGGTGGTATCACGAGGGGTTCCTTCGTCCTGGGGATGAGGAGCCCCTCTTTGTTAGGACTGAGGGCTGGGGACTGAGGACTGAGTGCCTGGTGATCGGTCCTCAGCCCTTGTACCTCAGTCCTCAGCAGGGCCAGCGCGACCGCCAGCGGACCGAGCGCCCAGAGCTTGGGCCACACCACGACGAGCGGGCTATGAGGGTCGGCGCCGGGGTAGGCGAGCATCTCCAGGGTGACCCACAGGACCAGGGGTGCCAGGAGCGCCGCGCGCGCCGCCGTCCGCGGCCGCGGCGACAGGCGTCCGGCCAGGCCCCACAGGAAAAGCCCGGACGCCAACAGAAAGGGAGTCCAGAGGAGCAGGAGGTGCAGCGGGCGGCTCCCCGGTCCGATCCAGAGCGCCACGGGAGGGCCGTTGCGCTCCGGCCCCAGCGCGGCGTGTCCCGTCCCGACCAGCCCCCCGAAGAAAGGAGCGTACAGGAGGAAGGCGCAGGCGCCCACCGCGCTCGCCCAGGCGACCCAATGGACTACACGATCGGACGCCGACCACGCCGGTACTTGGGCAGCTAGGTGCATCGTCTGGCTGATTCGCCAGCGGGCCATACGGGCCAACGCCGGCCACACCGGCACCGCAATCCAGCGCAGGCCCCCGGCGACCAGAATGACCGCACCCAGGGTAGGCAGGTCCCAGATGTTGGTGAAGCCCAGGGCGCCCAGCAGCGCTCCCGGTCCCAGGACAGCCAGCGGCTGACGCAGGGACGCCTGCGGTGGCTGCGGGTCCAGCAGCACCTGGAGCGCCATCCCCAGCGCCGTCAGGACCAGGGGCAGGGCCATGACGTGGGGATGCAGGTCGCCCAGGAGGAAGCTGAAGAAGGGGAACTCGGTGATGGTGTAGTCCAGGCTCTGGCCGTCCACGTGCGTGTGGATAATGCGGGTGGCCCGCCACCAGAACCAGGCATCGGTGGGGTACCAGCGGTCGCTGGGAGCCGTTGCCTGGAGGTCCTGCACGTCTACCCAACTCCACAGCGCGTCGCTGCCCCAGCCCCGCGCCCGGACCAGTTCCAGCATCCCTTCCAGGTTCCCGACACCCACCAGGAGGACTGCGGCCAGCAGCCCGGCCAGGAGCGGCCCGACCGGGCGGGACGTTGCCCGTCGCACGCCCTCGGCCAGGTTGTAGGCCAGCCCGCAGGCTGCGGTCGCTGCCTGCGCGGCCAGGGTCGCCAGCGCCAGGTTGTAGCCCACCGCCGTGGGTACGTCCACCAGCCTGGTGAGGGCCGCGGCGTTGAGGTAGCCCAGGTAGTAGTAGCGGATGGGGAAGCCGCTGAGCCAGGGGTCTTCCGGGGGGAAGGTGCGGCTGCGGTAGCTGGCGTTGAGGAAGGCGAAGTCCATCGGCTTCTCGGTGCCGTCGATCTCTGGGCTGTAGGCCCGGACCACGGCCCAGAAGGCGAAGGTCGCCCCGAAGACCACTTCGGTGAGCACCACCGCGAGCAGCATGCGGCGCGGCAACGCAGCGCCTTCGCGACGCAGCAGCCCCAGACCCGCCAGCCCGCCCAGGACCAGCGCGTAAGCCAGGAGCAAGACGGTCCCGCGCTGGTTCGGTAGGAGGGACAGGCTGCCGCTCCACCACAGCAGGACGGCCAGCAGCAGCGGTCCCAGGACTTTAGTGAAGGCATAGCCGCGGTCGGGGAGAGAGCGGAAGAGCAGCCGGGCCAGAGGGACCGTTGCCAGGCTCAACGCCTGGAGGGCTGCCCACCACAGCAGCGCCGTCGCCATGGTGGAGGTCACACGCGGGCGAGGGTTGCGAGCGCCGGGTGGTACTGCTGGATGAACTCGCTCACCTGGTGGATGAAGGACTCATCGACGTCTCCGGCCTGAACTGCCAGCAGCGACAGCCGGAGCCGCTCTGCGGTTGGTAGCTCGACCTCAGAGGGCGTCTGCAAAGGTCCCGGTACGCTGGGAAAGCCAGTTGAACCTACCCCCCCAGTCCCCTTCCCAAGATGGGAAGGGGGAGGCAATTCCCCCTCCCCGCGGCGGAGAGGGGGCCAGGAGGAGCGGTTGCCCAACGCCCTGTCAGGAAGGTGGCCGATCAGGCGGTAGAGGTGCGTTCTGGCGTCTCTGGTCGTCATCCTTGCTCCCCCTGGCTGGCGCAGCGTCTTGGGACGAGGGCAGATGTGCAACCTGCCCCCTCCCTCCAGCCCCTACCGGAACAGGGCCTCAACGAACTGGCGCGCATCGAACTCAGCGAGATCGTCGAGTTTCTCGCCGGTGCCGATGAACTCGATGGGAAGCTGAAGCTGGTCGGCGATCGCCAGCGCAATCCCGCCCTTGGCCGTGCCGTCCATCTTGGCCAGCAGGACGCCTGTCACCTCCACCGTTTCCATGAAGGAGCGGGCCTGGGACAGCCCGTTCTGGCCGGTGGTCGCATCCAGCACCAGGAGCACCTCATGGGGCGCTGTGGGGTCCAGACGTTGGATGACGCGGCGGACCTTTTTCAACTCCTCCATGAGGTTGTACTTGGTGTGCAGGCGGCCGGCGGTATCCACGATAACCACATCGGCCCGGCGGCTATGGGCAAACTGCATGGCGTCGAAGACCACCGCGCCGGGGTCGGCGCCGGACTGGTGGCTGATAACGTCCACGCCAATGCGCTCGCCCCAGACCTGGAGCTGGTCGGTCGCCGCGGCCCGGAAGGTGTCGCCGGCAGCCAGCACCACGTAGTCGCCCTGGCGCAGGTACCAGCGGGCTAGCTTGGCGATGCTGGTGGTCTTGCCCACGCCGTTGACGCCCACCACCAGGACGACATAGGGCCCCAGGTACTCGTCCTCGGCTGCGGCCGGCCCCGCTTCCGCTTGCGGGGCGGTGTCGGCGGTATCCCAGCCGTCGGTGGGCGGCTCCTGGGTAAGGATCGCCACCATTTCGTCCTTCAGAATCTCACGGGCGCGGCTGGTGCGCAGGGCGCCCTCCCGCAGCACCCGCTCCTTGACCCGCTCGATGAGGCGCAAAGTCGTCTCCACGCCCACATCCGCGGAGATGAGGAGTTCCTCCAGCGAGTCCCACAGGTCGTCATCGATCTCCGAGCGTTCGAACAGGCTGGACACCCGCTCGAACCAGGTTGACCGGGTCTTCTGGAGGCCCTGCTCCGTCTTCTCTTGCTGGGTCTGGCGTTGCTCTTCGGTGGGTTGTGTCGGTTGAGTTCCACGACGGAAAAACTTGAACAGGGGACCAACCTCCTTCCACGGCCATCATAGCATCCGGCTGGGAAGGGGTTCAAGGCGAAGGCAGGGCGGGGCAGGAACAGTGTGCGCCGGCAGCAGGACGGGCTGCCCTGCCGCCGGCGCACGACCTTTCCAGGCGGTCTGCGGCCGCTGGTGTTTCGGGAGCAGAGGCGGTACGCTCCCCGCGGTGGCGAGGAGGTCCTCCTTGCTTCATACAGGATCAGCAGGCGTTTTCGGCATGGGCAACCGGTAGGGGCGCATGGCCATGCGC
>JACQUQ010000133.1 GCA_016210175.1 Chloroflexota bacterium
CCAGGGAGTACTTGGTGTCCTCGTGAGTGGCAGCGTCTTCCACCGCCTCGCTGATGGCGATACCCAGGCTGCCGGGGTTCTCCGGGTCTTCAGCGAGGATGGCCTGCCCCACCCGCGTGTCCGGGCTGGGGCTGGCGACCACCTGCGCCCCCCACACCTCCATCATGGAGCGGCGGTAGGGCTTCTGGTGGTAGCTGACCTTCACCATGTAGACCTTGCACTCCAGCTCGAAATAGTTACAGGCGAGAGCCAGGGCGCTGCCCCACTGCCCGGCGCCGGTCTCGGTAGCCAGGCGGCGCACGCCGTCCTGCTTATTGTAGTAGGCCTGGGCCACCGCGGTGTTGGGCTTGTGGCTTCCGGCCGGGCTGACCCCCTCGTACTTGTAGAAGATACGAGCGGGGGTATCCAGGGCCTGCTCCAGCCGCCGCGCCCGGTAGAGCGGCGAGGGCCGCCACAGCCGGTACACCTGCCGCACTTCCTCCGGGATCTCGATGAAGCGCTCGCGGCTGACCTCCTGGAGGATCAGCGCCATGGGAAACAGCGGCGCCAGATCCTGGGGGCCGATGGGCTGTCCGGTGCCCGGATGGAGTACCGGCGCCGGGGGTTCGGGCAGGTCGGCCACGATGTTGTACCAGTGGGTGGGCAGGTCCGCTTCACTCAGGAGGATCTTGGTCTCGTCCATGGCGCCACCGTCCTTTACCGTGTGCTCACCGCATCCCCAACCGGGCACCCTCCCGCTCCCAGGGTGCTGCCACCGCAACGAGAAAAACCCCCATCCCTGGGAAGGGACGGGGGTCCGTGGTGCCACCCTTCTTGGCGGCCACTCCCGAGGAGGCGCGGCCTACCAGCTCACTCCCGTACGGCCGGCCACAGCGGCACAGCGATACGGCGGGCTCTGGTAACGGTGCCCTCTCCGGCAAGGCCTACGCTGCGGGCGCTGGTCCCTGGCCGGTACGCTTGACACACGCCCGGCCGGTCTCGCCCGAGTTTCGGGTTGCAGCTCCCAAGTCCATTCCGCCCCGGCGCTGGTAGCGGGCTCGCACCTGCCCCGCCTCTCTGGGACCCCGCTTTGGGACGTACTCCTCTTGTTCGCAGCCGATGCCTATACGGTTCGTCGGCAGTATAGCATCGGCCCCGAACCCTGTCAAGACACCCACAACGGGACACCGGGGCTTCTGCATGCTCAGTCGGCGCTGCGCTCCACTCATTGACGGAGCTATCGTCGGCGGGGTGATCTCAGCGCCAGCAGGGCGATGCCCAAGCCAAGCGCACCGATTTCTGCCAGAATCAGCATGGGCCACGGTGACAGGCCCGTGAACAGCCAAAAGAGGAGCGCGATCACCCCACCGAGGAAGGTGACGGCGACCGTTGCCGCCAGGGTTTCTTCTACCAACGGATCGAGGTGTGGCATGGACGCATCACCCCGGAAGGGGAACACCACCGCGCGCGTGCGCTGCGGGCCGGCCTTACCCCGGCTGATAGTCGCCAGGCTGCATGGCAATCGTGACGGGCAGGCCCGCCTGGACGCGGTCGAGGTTGGCACGGATGCGGGCGAAGGTGTCCATCCAGCCACCGATGCCGCCGGCGGAGTGGGGCGTGATCACCGCGTTGCGCAGCTCCCGCAGGGGGCTGGTCATGGGGAGCGGCTCAACCGAGAACACGTCCAGGCCGGCCCCGGCAATCCGCTGCTCGCGCAAGACGCGTAGGAGGGCTTGCTCATCGACTGTGGCGCCGCGCCCGCAGTTCACGAAGTACGCGCTGGGCTGCATCAGGCCGAACTCCCGCGCCCCCATCATGTGCCGGGACTCCGGCGTGGAGGGCACGAAGCTCACGACCACGTCCGACTCCCGCAGCAGATCGTCGAACGGCGTCCAGGTGACCTGATAGAAGGCTTCCTGCTCCGGCGTCAGGGGCCGCCGACGGTAGGCGAGGGTCCGGCAATGAAAGGTCGGGAGCAGCCGGGCGAACGCCGCGCCGATCTCGCCGAAGCCCAGGATGCCCACGGTCTTGTCGTTCAAGCTGGCGATGTTCGGGACCCTGGCCCAATTGACCGTGTACGCGCCGGAATCCGCCTCCGCCTCGGGGAGCCGGTCGGGGTTGATGCCTTCCAGGAGGGCTTCGATGGCGGTGTGCATCTGGCGCAACAGCATGAGGGTCAGGGTCAACGCGTGCTGCGCCACCCGGTCGGGCACGCCGAAGGGGGTCACCGCCACGGGGATACCGCGCTCCAGCGCGTAACGGACATCGCCACGGGCACGAAACCACCCCACCCGTTGCAGGAAGCGCAGGTTGGGCAGGGCCTCAAGGAAAGCGCGGTCGACGGGGGTGTTCCACCAGATGATGGCCTCCGCGGTTTCCCACCCCTCGGGAAGCTTGCCAGGCGTCTCGGTCACCCGGACATCGAAGTCGGGCGCCGGCAAGTACTGGGCAGGAAAGTCACGGAGCCGGTCCTCCAGGGGATCGAGGAACGCTACCCGCATGATACCCCTCCGTTGAGTATCGTCCACTCCTGGGGATGAGCGTTATGGGTCGCCGGTCACCCTGGGCCTTGGTGCCCCATGGTGCAACGTCGGCAGTCACGCCGGTATGCTGACAGACACGGCCGTACCTGTCAAGCGCGCCGGAACGGACGCCTTCCCTGCTCCGGCGTGCCTACCCGCGCGCTGCCGTCTCCCGTGCGGGTGCCGCAGCCTGCGGGGGCACCCGTCCCAGGAGGAACCAGCCCAGCCCCCAGGTCAGGGCGGCCAGGGCTGCGGTCAGCGCCACCACGAGCAGCGCCGCTTCGAGCCAGAAGCCGAGCGGGAACATCATGATGAGGTAGTCCCGGCTCGGGTCCAGCTGCCACAAGTCGTTGCTGAAGCTGATCAGGTGGAAGCGCACGAACAGCCCATCGAAATCCAGCAGCACGCCCAGGGCCGCCGCAGTCAGGAGCCCCAGGGTCAGCCCGCCTCCCCACAGCAAGCCCGACGCGACCGCCCACCGGCCGCGGGTCCCAGCCCAGGCCAGGAGCGCGCCCGTCACTACCAGGTAGGCCACGCCGGATGCCAGTTGGCTGACCTGCACCAAGCCGAAGATCTGTTTCACATCCCGCAGGTGATCGATCTCCCGCTGGTTGAGCAAGGGCCGGCGCAGCCCGCCCAGATTGACCTCGATGGCGAGGGGTTCCGTCGGCTGGAAGAAGTAGGCCACCATCTCCTTCGTGGCTCGGACCAGTTCGGCTTCCGTGAGGCCCGTCGTCTCAGCCACGCGGTACTTGGCGAACGCGTAGCGGTAGAAGGGCGTGGCCTGCGTCATCAGCAAGACGCTGCTGGTCAGCAGCAGCACCGGGAGGCAGAGCGCGATGGCCGCACGGCCAAGGGAGGTAGGGAGAGACGACATTGCGGGCGGACTCCTGGGCGCTGGGGTGCAGGGAGAACGCTCCCAGCCCGGTATGCTATAATCCGTGGGGAGAGGGCGGTTTGCCCTCTGTGTGCAGCATACCACACTCTCCCGCCAAGCCCAACACGGCCGGGCGGCAGCAACGGAGGGGTCGATGGGCATCACCATCGCGGGTTTGGGGCCGGGCGCCTGGGGCCAGGTGACCCTGGACGTCCACGCGGCCCTGGAGCAGGCGCAGGAGCTCTACCTGCGGACCGGACGTCACCCCGCCGTCGCCCATCTGCCGGGACACCTGACGGTCCACAGCTTCGACGACCTCTCCGCGCGGGCCGGCAGCCTGGAGGGAGCGCGCCGGGCAATCGTTGAGCAGGTCTGGACCCTGGGCCAGCAGCCCCAGGGGGTTCTGTACGGGGTGCCAGGGCATCCGCTGGTCGGTGAGGCAACGGTGCGGGAGCTTCTGGCGCGCGGTCGGGACAGCGGGCTGCCCTGTCGGGTGCTCTCGGGGCTGAGCTTCGTCGAGCCGGCCCTGGTGGCCCTGGAGGTGGACGCGCTGGAGGCAGGGCTTCAGGTCGTGGACGCCCTGCACCCGCGGGTGGAACCCGACCGGCCCGCCCTGCTGGCGCGGGTGGAGCACCGGCGGCTGGCGGCAGCGGTGAAGCGGGCATTGCTGGAGGTCTACCCTCCCGCCCACCGGGTGACGGTGGTGCAGGGGGCCGGGACCCCCCAGGAGCGCACGCACGCGATCGCGGTGGCCGCCCTGGACGATTGGCCGGACTGGGACGGGCTCACCTGCCTGTACGTGCCTGCGCTGGGCCTGGACGACAATGTGGCGACCCTGGAAGGGGTCCGGCGGATCGTGGAACGGCTGCGGGCCCCCGGCGGCTGCCCCTGGGACCGGGAGCAGACCCACGAGAGCCTCAAGCCCTACCTGCTGGAGGAAGCGTACGAAGCGCTGCACGCCCTGGACGAGGGCGACATGGCGAAGCTGGCCGAGGAACTGGGCGACCTCCTGATGAACGTCCTCATCCAGGCCCAGATCGCGGCGGAGTCCGGGGAGTTTACCGTCCATGATATGTGCCGGGCCGTCGGGGAGAAGCTGATCCGGCGGCACCCGCATGTGTTCGGGACGGCCCACGCGCGCACCGCCCAGGAGGTCCTGGCCAACTGGGAGCTGCTCAAGGCGCAGGAGCGCCGGGCCGAAGAGTCGGCGCTGGCCGGCATCCCCCACGCGATGCCGGCCCTGGCCTACAGCCGGACCATGCTGGCCAAGGCCGGACGCCTGGGGGTCCACCTGGAAGCGGTCGCCGGGGCGAATCCCGCGCACCCCCTGCGCGCGGCCCTGGAGCAGTGCCCACCCCCGGAGCGGCTGCGCCGCCTGGGCGAGACGCTGCTGGGACTGGTAGACCTGAGCGAGCGGCTCGCGTTGGATCCGGAGGAGGCGCTGCGCCTCGCCAACGGGCGCTTTCGGCGCCGCTTTATGGCGCTGGAGGCGGCGGCCCGGCAAGAGGGCCGGGAGATCGCCGACCTCCCGCCGCCAACGATACGGGATCTGTGGCAGTCTCAGGAGTAACAGGAGCGGGGAGCAGCAGCAAGGAGGAACGCGCCATGCCGGCACTGCGACTCAGTATTATGGTCCCGCAACCGGGTCAGCGGGCTCAGGTCGAACGGCTCCTGGACCACCTGGAGGAGTTGCTGGCGAAGCACCCTGGCTACATCGCTGGAGGGCGCTTTGCCGCCGCGGACACCTCCCAAGAGGTAGGGCGGATCGGTATCTGGCGGTCCCACGCCGAGGCGGACCATGCCGCTACCGACGATGATGTCATTGCGGTGCGCTCGCAGATCCACGAGCTGGTCCAGCCGGGACACCTGGAGCGCCTGTACGACACCGTGGGAGACTCCGCGCTGGCCCGCGTCCACGCGAGCTAGCCGGGCGCGGGGCAGCGTGCCCCATCCCATCAGGTTCACGTGGCGCGGGACCCTCCGACGGAGGGTCCCGCGTTGTTTCGCCGCGCCGCAGCGCTCCTGCCGCGTTCTCCCTTTCCGTCTTCGTCGCGGGCGCTGCGGGAACCGGGCGCTCCCGTAGAGGGGGAAGGCACGCATACGAGCAGGTACTACTATTTATATTATAGACAATACTTTCTTATTAGAAAACTATAAGGAATGAACTTGTGAACCGTAACCCTCCTATGGTACTATCGGAGTACGGGCCTCCGCGATACTGTGGCGGAGTGCCCGTTATCCTCTTCAGAGCGAGGCCGATCTTGACGCTTGCTATTGCGATGGTGGTCTCCGACGGTATTGTCTTAGCTGCGGACAGTAAACTGAGCCTCACCACCCCCCAGGGGACCCGGGATGGCTCCAACGCATCGCCGAAGGTCTTCCAGTTGACGCCGGGGGTGGGGGTAACGACCTGTGGCTGGGCCGACTTCGCCGAGGGCGACCCCTACGTTGTGCGCACCGTCGCCTCGCTCATCGAAGAGTTCTGCCATAACGTGCTGGATGCTTCTGCCCCCCCAGAAGCCATCGCACACGCGCTGGGGCGCTTCTTTCAGCACAAGTACGAGCAGACCATTGCCTGTAACTACCGCAAAGAAGTGAGCGGAAGTGAGTACGCTATCAAGTTCTTCTTGGCCGGGTACGACGCGCACAGCACCGCCCAGGTGTGGGAGTGCGAGGTACCGGGCCCGTCGGTTGAACTGGGCAAGGATAGTACCAATCCGGGACCGACCTGGGATGGCCTGCCCTGGATCATCCAGCGCCTGCTGCTGGGCTACGATGGGCGCATCGTCCACCTGCCCATCTTCAACGCTGAGGACTCCCCCCTGAGCCCCGAGGCCAAGCAAGAGTTGTACAAGCAGCTGCGGCTGCTCAACGCCCGCGCCTACTACAGTAGCTGGCTGCTCCAGGATGCCATTGATTATGTCGTGTGGCTGATCCGCACCTCCATCGAGTGGACCCGCTTTTTCGACGGTATCGGCCTCAAGCCGGGGCAGGCCGTCATTCTAGGCGAGCCTGTTGATGTGGCGGTGATCCAGCAGCACCGCGGCTTCTTCTGGCTCCAGCGCAAGCCCGACCTGCACATCCCGGCGCTGCCGTCCAGCTACCGCGATGGCGCGCTCTCGGTATCCCTACACGACGGCAACGGCGGCGCGCCCTAACCCCCGATAGCCCAAACAGCAGCACGCGAGCACGCGCAGCCGGGATGCGGCTGCGCGTGGCCTTGTCCAGGAGGAGCGCGCCGGTCTACCCGCGAGCAGGCAGGACCACGACCGCCGAGCCGAGCGTCGTCTTGCGGCCCTCCGGGTTCTCGGTCCAGATCTCCAGTTCGACCAGCTTCTGGCCGTCCTGCTCGTGCTTACTGGTCACCACGCCGCGGGCGGTGATGACCTGATTGGGGAAGTCCATCCCGCGGTAGCTGGCAGCCAGCTTCCGTACCCAGCCCTCAGGCCCGGCGAAGTTGCTGAGCAGCTGGCCCAGGATGCCGAACTTGTGGGTGCCGTGGACGATGATGCCAGGCAGGTGGGCGACCTCTTTTGCGAAATTGGGGTCGTAGTGGATCTGGTAGTAGTCGCCGACCGCCGCGCCCCAGCGCATCATCATCTGGGTGGTGATGGGGCCTTTCTCCAGCTTCGGGATCTCCTGGCCCACCTGCATATCTTCCCAATAGACCTGTTGCTGCGTTTGGGTGGTCATGGTGCTCCTTTCTGCTAGGGGCGAGCAATCCCGATGCTGCGGGTCTTGGCGACGACCTCACCCTGCTGGTTGGTAAAGGTGGTTTCGGAGGTGGAGATGACCATCGAGCCGGTGCTGCCGTCCCGCTGCACCAGGTCCACCAGGCGGGTCTCGTAGGTCAGCACCTCGCTGGGCCGGATGGGCTTGAGCAGTTCCACCTCCTGGCCGCCGTTGAGCCGGTTGGGGGGCAGGTCCGGGATCTCCTGGCGGGGACCCTCCGGGTAGTCACCGCCGGGGCCACCCAGAAAGGTCGGCGGGCAGATAATGCCGCCGTACTTGGTGGTCTTGGCGTGCTCCTCATCGGAGTACAGCGGGTTCGTCTCACCCAGGGCCCAGACGTAGTTACGGAGCGCGCCCTTTTCGATCTCGCGACGGCCACGCGCCAGGACTTGCCCGACCATGGCACGCGCGCGGTCGGAGATCAGGGATCCTTCGGCCACGGTATACCTCCCTCGTTCCTGTAATAGCGACTGCGCCTGTTTGGGCCATTCTACGGTGCGCCGCCCGCACCGTCAACGGTGGCGCTTCTGGGAAAGGGAGCGCGGCGCCAGCGGGGAAGGGCGGGCTGCGGCCCAGGACACCCCCGGTCCCCGGCTCCCATGGCCCCCATTTGAGCGAGGCGGCGCACCTGAGCTATGATACAGGGGCACGACGGTGGTGGACCCGAAGGACGCGCAAAGGAGGCGCCGTGCCCGGAACCCTGGCCCTGGTGGGCGCCGGTGAGTACCTGGAGAGTATGCAGCCGGTGGACCAGCACCTGCTGGCGACCATCGCGCAGCCGGAAAAGCGGGTCGTGGTGCTGCCCACCGCGGCCGCCCAGGAGTCGGACTACGATAAGTGGTCCCGCATGGGTGTGACCCATTTCCGCGGGCTGGGGGTCGCGGTCGCGCCGGTCCCGGTGTTGACCCGCGCGGACGCCGCGCGCGACGACCTGGCTGCTCAGATCGCGTGGGCCAACTTCGTTTACCTGTCCGGGGGCAGTCCGGGCTATCTCGTGAGCACCCTGGAGGGCACCAGGGTGTGGGAAGCCATGCGCGCCGTCTGGGAGGCGGGCGGCGTCATCGCCGGGTGCAGCGCCGGGGCGATGGCCCTGGCGAGCGCCGTGCGCACCCGCCGCGACCCCCCGCTCGACTTCCGGCCCGGCCTGGGCCTGGTGCCGCGGGTCACGGTCATCCCCCACTTCGACCGCATCCCGCCCCAGCGCCTGGCGTCCTACCTGGAGCATCTGCCCAGGGACCTCATCCTGCTGGGTATTGACGAGCACACCGCTGCGGTAGGCGGCCCCCTGGAGTGGACTGTGATGGGCCGTGGTCGCGTGCTGGTCTGCCATGACGGCAGAGAAGATTGGTACGGTGCCGGGGGGAGCTTTGCCCTCAGTGAGTAAGTCCCCCCTTCCCGGTACCGGGCCGGTGGCGGTCGTCCTCGCTTCGGCGTCGCCGCGCCGCCGGGAGTTGCTGGCCTGCCTGGGCCTGCCCTTCCAGATTGCCCCCGCGGCGGTGGACGAGGCGGCGCTGCTCCGCGGCGCGCCGGCTACCCCGGAGACGGCCGAGGCCCTGGCCCGCGCCAAAGCCCAGGCTGCTGCCGCGCCCCCCGGCGCGGTGGTCATCGCCGCCGATACCCTGGTGGTCCGGGATGGGACCATCCTGGGCAAGCCCAGGGACCCCGAGGAGGCTGCGGCCATGCTGCACACCCTGCGGGGCCGAGCCCACCAGGTCATGACCGGTGTGGCGGTGCGGCTGGCGGGAACGCAGGGAGCGCAGAGCGGCCACGCGGTCAGCGCCGTGACCATGCGCCCCTACGCCGAGGCGGAGATCCAGGCGTACGTTGCCAGCGGCGACCCCCTGGATAAAGCCGGGGCCTACGCCATCCAGCACCCGGTGTTCCGTCCCGTCGCCCGGCTGGAGGGCTGCTACTGGAACGTGGTGGGCCTGCCCCTGTGCCTGCTGGGCCGGTTGCTGGCGGCAGTGGGCGTGCCGTGCCTGCCAGCGGCGGGGCCGGTCGGGGGAGACCGCTGTACCCTCTGCGCGCCGGGGGGACCGTGTCCGGCGCCGCCGGTGGGCATCGGGTAAGCTCTCCGACCCTCTCCCCCAAGGCTGGGAGAAGGGAAAGCGTACGTTGCCCCCTCCTCCCGGCCTCAGGAGGAAGAGGCCGGGTAATGGAAGGCCCGCACGCCGGCGAGCGCACTGCACCGGGAGGGGTCGGGAGTGGCGGGAGAACCCCTGGCACGCCTTGAGGCGCACCTGCGCACGGTCGATGGGAAGGGCTATAAGGCCTATGCGTCCCTGGCCGGTGTGTATGACCTGGGCACGTTCACGCTCTTCGTGGACCACGTGCAGGCGGACCCCTTCGCGCCGCCCTCGCTACTGCGGGTGCGGGTAGACCAGCGGCGGGCGCGCTTTCCGGCGGAGCTTTTCAGCACGCCGGTGCGGCGGACCGCCCTGGAAGACGCCATCACCCGCGGCTTTGCGGCCGCCATCCGGCGCTTCACCCGCGGGCACCGGGGGACCGGCGGCTCCGGGCGGGTCGAGGTGGACGTGGGTGGGCAGGAGGTGGTGCCCCGCACCAGTGGCGCCGTCACCGGGGAGTACGCCGAGGTGCGCTTCGCCGTGGGGTTGCCCGCGGCCGGGCGCATCTGTCTGGGGCGCGAGGCCCACGCCATCCTGCTGGAGGAAGTGCCCCAGGTCGTGGCAGCGTCGCTGGCGGCGTCGGCCTACCCACCGGGCTCCCTGGCCCGGCACGTGGCCGTGGTGGAAGACCAGGAGGCCCTGCGCAGCGCCCTGGCCGAGCGGCGTCTGGTGGCCTTCGTGGCCGATGGCGCTCTCCTGCCCAGGGAGAGCGGCGTCAGCGACCGCCCACTGCGGGAGGGCGCCATCCCTTTCGCCTCCCCGCCGGAGCTGCGCTGTGAACTGGGAGCGCCCCACCGGGGGCCGGTGACGGGCATGGGCATCCCGCAGGGGGTCACGCTCCTGGTCGGGGGTGGCTACCACGGCAAGTCTACCCTGCTGGCGGCGCTGGCGCGGGGCGTCTACAACCACATCCCCGGCGACGGCCGGGAGTACGTGGTCACGCGGGCCGATGCGGTGAAGGTCCGGGCCGAGGACGGCCGCCGGGTGGAGCAGGTGGACATCAGCCCCTTCATCCGCAACCTGCCCCTGGGCCAGGATACGGCCGCCTTCTCGACGGACAACGCCAGCGGCAGCACCTCCCAGGCGGCCAACATCGTCGAGGCCCTGGAGGCGGGCGCCTCCCTCCTGCTGATGGACGAGGACACCTGCGCCACCAACTTTATGGTGCGGGACGCCCGCATGCAGCGGCTCATCCCCAAAGAGCGGGAGCCTATCACGCCCTTCGTGGACCAGGTACGCAACCTGTCCCAGGAGCACGGCGTCTCCACCATCATCGTGATGGGTGGGTCCAGCGACTACTTCGAGGTGGCGGATACGGTCCTCGCGCTGGAGCGCTACGAGCCGCGAGTGGTGACCGCGGAGGCCCAGCGGCTGACCCAAGCGTACCCGTCCCAGCGCCGCAACGAGAGCGGCGGGGGCTTCGGGCCGGTGCGGGAGCGCATCCCTCTGCCGGACAGCATCGACCCCTACCGCCGGGGGCGGGTGCGGGTGTCGGCCCAGGGGGTACGGGCCATCCGCTTCGGCGAGGAGACGATTGACCTGAGCGCCATCGAGCAACTGGTGGACCCCAGCCAGGCCCGCGCTATCGGCGAGTTGCTGGTGTACGGTGTCCGCCGGGGCTACTGGGACGGCCGGGCGACCCTGCGCGATGGCCTGGGCCGGCTGTTCCGGGACGTGGACGGGCAGGGCCTGGATATCCTGGGCCTGGCGCCGGGGCAGCACCCCGGCGACTACGCCCGGCCCCGGCCCCAGGAGGTTGCCGCGGCGCTGAACCGCCTGTGCAGCCTGCGGGTGCGCCAGGCAGGACTATGATGCAGGGAAGGAGCATGATGCAAGGACCGCATTCGGGCTTGCCAGACTACCACCGCAAGGCCGCATACACCGAACTCTATGACCAGGTGCTTGCCATCCTGTGTCGCCATGACCCGGTCGGCGTTTCCGACAGCAATGAGGAGAGCGCCGAAGAGTACGCGCCCGAGGTGGGCACGATCCTCTCGCGGCTCCCGCAACATGGTTCGGTGGAGGAGTTTCGCCGGATTATCCACGAAGAGTTTGTCCAGTGGTTCAGCCCCCAGACCGCCGGGCCTGAGACGAGCTACCAGGCCATCGCCTACGAAGTCTGGGCGGCGTGGCAGCGCTATCAAAGCGCCGCCCAGCGTGAAGCACGGTAAAGGGGCGACCATGCACGACCATAGCCCGGCCCCCCAGGCCCATGTTGACCTCGACGCCCTGGCCCGGCGTATCGCCGCGCGCGCCGGGCTGCCCATTGCGGCCGCGGACATTGAGCGGGTGATGGCCGCCCTGCTGTCCGCCTCCAACTTCTGGGAGGTGGTCGCCCTGGCCGACCGCCCGGCGGGGCAGGTCGCCGAGACGTTGATCCACCTGGCGGCGGAGGAGCTGGCCCAGGTCGGGGAGGCCGTGGCGTTGACCCCAGCCGGGACCGCCCTGGGCTGGCAGCGGGGGCTGGTGCCGCGCAAGCGGTTCCGCTGCCCCCACTGCGCCGGGCGGGGGCTGGCGCTGGAGGTGTTCCGCCGGGTCCAGCCGCGCTGGGAGCGGGTGCGGGCCGCGCTGGGGGAAGACGGCGCCCCGACTGCGGAGCGCCTGTCCCCCGATGCGGTGCTGGGCCTGGTGGCGTTCCTGGCCGACCGAGGCGATCTCATGGGCAAGGCGGTCCTGGTCCTGGGCGACCCCTCGCTGGTGAGCGTGGCCCTGGCGCTGTCGGGGTTTCCGCGGCGGGTGGTCCTGCTGGAGGAGGACCCCGGCCGGGCGCAGGCCCTTGCCGACGTCGCGGGCCGGCAGCGCATGGCCCTGGAGGTCCGAGGCCTGGCGGGAGACGAGCCACTGCCCACCGACCTGCGGGGGGCCTTCTCGACCCTGGTGCTGGGCCGCAACGGAGGCGCAGAGGAGAACGCACATCAGGTCCAGCGCGGGCTGGCCGGGCTGCGGGGGCCGGGGTGCGGCGTGGTCTATGGCCTCGCAACGGCCCGGGTCCCGCTGCCCCGGTGGGCCGACCTGGAACGGCAACTGCTGGAGCGCGCGCCCCTGGCGCTGACCGACCTCCTCCGGGACGCCCTAGAGTACGAGCGGCACCCCGAGCCCGCCGGGGCGCTGCCGCCCGATTTTGCCCCTGCCCACGCATCGTCGCCAGGGGCGTGGTATCGCGCGGCGCTGCTGCGCTGGGAAACCCTGCCCGGCTTTGATCCTACGGTTCTGTCAGCCGTGAACTGATGGGGGAGACCGCCGCCGTGAACGGCGGGCCCGCCCTTCAGGGCGGCGGGGTGGAACCCATCACCGGAGGAGTGACAGAACACTACGCACTTCTGGGAGCGCCCGTGACCACGTCCGTGACCCTGACCACCGCCGATGGACGGCAATGCCGCATCGAGACCGCACCGGAAGCCGGTACGACCACCGCGACGGCGGCCCCCATCCCTTGCTTCCAGTGTGGCCTGTGCTGCATCAAGTGGCAGCCGCTGCTGGACCCCGCCGAGATCCGGCGGCTGGCGGCGGACCTGGGCCTGTCGGCCCGGACCTTCCGGCGCCGCTACGTGCGGCCCTATCCCCTGCGCCGGGGCTGGGGCATGCTCAAGACCGGCACAGTGGGCTGCACCTTCCTGGCGTTCCGGGACGGCCGGTCCTTCTGCTCCATCTACCAGGTCCGGCCCCAGGTGTGCCGGGACTGGGCCGCCGGGTTGGACAAACCGGAGTGTCGCCAGGGCCTGCAACGGATGGGCAATGGCCGTCCCCTGACGCTGGGCGACCTCTACCCCGACGCCGCTGACCGCGCGGCCTTCGCTCAGGCGGTGGCGCAGCCCCCAACGTCGGCCGGGGACTGAGCCTGCGGAGCAGACGCCTCGACTGCGGTCCCATCCCAGGGGAGGGCCAGTTGCACCGGCGCCTGCTCCGAGGGAAAGGGGGCGTCCCGGCCCACCAGGCCAAACCGCTCCCGGAACACCTGGACCAGTTCCTCCACGCCGGTCCGATAGCGCTCGCTCGCGTACTTGCCGCGGTACAGCCGGCCATAGCCCTCAAGGAGGTGGGGGTACGCGTGCTCCAGGAAGGTCAGAAAGTGCTCCCGCACGCCGGGGCGCAGGTGCAGGACGTTGGCGCCCGGGAAGCGGGCGCCGTGGTCGGCAGCGGCCCGCACCACGGCCTCCAGGTTCGCAGGGGTGGCCGTAAGCCCCGGCACAATGGGGGCCAGGAGCACCCCGGCGTTCACCCCGGCCGCGGCCAGCCGCTCCAGGGCCCGCAGGCGCTGCTGGGGCGGGGCCGTGCCGGGCTCCAGCCTGCGCCACAGGTCCCGGTCTAGGGTGGTGACGCTGAAGCAGACTGTGGCCCGGCCCCGGCGAGCCATATCCGCCAGGATATCCAGGTCCCGTAAGATCATCGTCCCCTTGGTGACGATGCCCACCGGGGTGCGATAGTCCCGGAGCGCCTCCAGGATGCCGCGGGTCAGGCGGTACCGGCCCTCCACCGGTTGGTAAGGGTCGGTGGCGGTACCCAGCGCCACCTGCTCACGCCGCCAGGCGGGGCGGGACAGCTCCCGCCGCAGCACCTGAGGAGCGTTCACCTTGACGAAGATGATGCTGGTGAAGTCGCTCCCGGCGTTGAGATCAAAGTAAAAGTGGGTGCTCCTGGCGAAGCAGTAGTGGCAGCCGTGGGCGCAGCCTCGGTAGGGGTTGATACTCCAGCGAAAGTGCATGCCCTCGACCTTATTCAGGATGCTCTTGCTCTGGACCTCGATGTAGGTCGGCGCGGCGATGGGCATCGCTGCCTCCTGGTGGTGGTGCCTTCCCTTTGATGATAGAACCTATGTTCGTGTGTGTCGAGCGGGAGATGTCGTTCCGAGCGGTGAGGAGGAGGGATGGCTGCCGAGATGACGGTGGTGCGCCACACGTTGAGCCGTCGGGCGCTCGTACGCCTGTTGGATGAGATCGACGCGGTGGAGCAGGCAGGAACTCCTGGCGGGCGCTGGACGGCCTGGCTTTCCCCACCGGAACCCCCGGCCCTTGCCACGGGTATGTCGTGGGGACAGGGGCCTGCCGATGCCGTCCAGGCCATACCCGATGAGGCCGTCACCACGGCGGAGGGGTCGAGCACCGGGTCGGTCATCTTCGGGTCCGAGGCAGACGGGATAGTGCTCGTGCCTCCCTTTCCCCTCCAGGAGCGGGGCCGGGCGTCGGGATGGGACACACGGGCGCTGCGCGCGCTGCTGGCGCGCGAGTACCTCCTGGGGGCCGTGCTGCTGCGGCTGGAGGGCTACGCCGTGGGCGTCCTCCAGGGTGACCGGCTGCTGGACTCCCGCACCGGCTCCCGCTGGATCCACGGCCGCAACCGCAAGGGCGGCCAGTCGCAGCGGCGCTTCGAGCGCACCCGCGAGAAGCACATCCAGGAGCTCTTCGACGACGCCTGCCAGGCGGCGCAGGACAAGTTCACCCCTTACGCGGCCCGCCTGGACTATCTGGTCCTGGGCGGCGACCGCCATACCCTCCAGGCGTTCCTGAAGCGCTGCCGCTTCCTCCAGGGGTACGCGTCCCGCACCCTGGACCGGGTCCTGCCCATCGCCGAACCCAAGCGTGCGACCCTGGAGCGCCTGCCTGCGCTCCTGTGGCAGAGCCACCTCCTCATGTGGTCGGGCGCGGCTGGCCTCGACGCCCTGGGAGTCCGGCTGCCATTCCAGGGTCCTACGGCGTCCGAAGAGGGAAGGGCGAGGGAGGGGGATGGGCATGGGTGAGGCCCTGCCCTCGTTCCGCCTGCGTGCCAACTTGCACCGCAGGCACCAATCCGGTACGATGCCTGAGAACCTGGGATGCGCCCGGTGCGAACTGCGCAGGGCGGTGAGGAGGGTGTGCGATGGTTCCCTGGTGGATAGCGGGCGCGGGTGTGGCCGCCGCCGGCTCAGCCCTGGGCCTCTACTGGAAGCGACGGCAACCGGCGGTGGCTGTCGTGCGGGTGACGGGGGTCATCCGTGCCGGGCGGGATGGTGGCCGACTGGTGGGCGCGGGGACCGCCGCCAGCGAGCGGATCACCGGCTGGCTGCGGGCGGCCCAGCGGGACGATGCGGTGCGGGCCATCGTGCTGCGGGTGGACAGCCCCGGCGGGAGCGTGACCGCCTCCGACGAGATTTACACTGAGGTACGCCACACCCGGGAGCAGTACGGCAAGCCCGTGGTGGTCTCTATGGGGAGCGTCGCCGCCTCCGGGGGCTACTACATCAGTGTCCCGGCCAACCGGATTGTTGCCAACCCGACGACCCTCACGGGCAGCATCGGCGTCATTACGATGATCCCCAATTACCAGGAGCTGCTCCAGAAGATCGGCGTCCAGGCCAGCGTGCTCAAGACCGGCCCCTTCAAAGACCTGACCTCAGGCTTGCGTCCCCTGACGGACCAGGACCGGGCCGTGCTTCAGGCGGTCCTGGACGATAGCTACCAGCGGTTCGTGGAGGTGGTCGCCCAGGGCCGCGGCCTGGCCCCGGACCGGGTGCGGGAACTGGCCGATGGCCGCGTCTTTACGGCGCGCCAGGCGAAGGACCTGGGCCTGGTGGACGACCTGGGCGACCTGCACGAAGCCATCGCCGCAGCCGGGCGCATGGTCGGCCTGGGCGACACGCCGCGCACCGTAGAGTACGCCAGCGGGCGCAGCTTCCCGCTCCGCATGGCCGCGGGTCTGACCGACTGGCTCCCGGTGGAACTCCAGGCCCTGCTCACTACGGAGCGCCAGAAGATCTGGTACCTGTACCTGGGCTGAGTCCGGAGTCGGTCTGCGCTACGGCTCCCGGCGGAGGCGGTACAGGGTGTACCGTGCCCCCTCCCCGTTCATCGCCTCGGCCACCGTTGGCCCCTCCAGGCGCTCCAGGGAGCGGGCCTCCAGCTCCTGGAGCGCCGCCACGTGGGGCGCCGCTACCTCCCCGTTGTCGAGGTCCAGGAAGTAACGCAGACCTGCCCCGTGGAGAAGCACGTGGGTGTAGCCCGCCGCGACCCATGCCCGCTGGATCGCCGCCACCTCCCCGTAGCGGTGGAGCGCAAAGCGCCAGTTGAACAGCAGGCCGTCGGGCTGGCACGCCACCGGGCAGAGGTAGGTGCGCGGCTCCCAGAGGAACAGCACGCGCGCCTCCGGCCCGGCAACCCGGTCCAGCCGGGAGACCAGGGAGTAGTACCCGCCCAGGTGCCGGGCCAGGTACTCGCTGCGGGACTCAGCCCCCACCAGGTAGGCCAGGGGCAGGTCCGCGGCGAACCGGGTGAGCAACGAGAAGAGCGCCAGGCCGAGGCTCAGGAGCAGCGACGCGACCAGCAAGCGCCGGGGCCGGAAGGCCGGCAGCGCCCAGGCCCGCGCCCCCAGGAGGCTCCAGGCCCCCAGGAGGGCCAGCAGGGGGAAGACCGGGTAGAGCAGCCGCGGCTGCTGGAGCAGGCTGGAGCTGGCTGCCCCCAGCAGCCAGAAGACGTAGGCCACGCCCGCTACTACCAGGCAGAGCCGCACCAGGGGCGGCCGCGGCAGCAGGGCCAGCAGCGGCAACAAGATGAGGAACATCGGCCCGATGGTGCCGTCGTAGGTGAGGCCGCCCTCGACGCCCAGGACGGTCAGCTCCCAGGGCGCTAGCAGGATGCGCCAGGGATCCTGGAGGAGTCCGGTGCCCGGCCGGCTGAACCAGGCGGCCTTCCACGCATCCCAGTTCCACCCGCCGAAGACAAAGGGATAGACCGGGTTCCCGGTGAGCGCCAGGGTCCGCAGGTACCAGGGCGCAGCCACCAGCCCCGCCGCCAGCCCCAGCAGGGCCAGCCGCCCCAGTACCACGCGCGCCGGGCTGCGGGCAATCAGTCCGACCCCCGCCACAAAGACGGCCGCCCCCGCCGCGACCGCCACCGCGGTGTACTTGACACCCAGGCCCAACCCCAGGAAGCCCCCAGCGAGGGCCAGCCAGGCTGCTCCACCCTCTTCCCGCCAGCGCCCCAGCGCCCAGACCGCCAGGACCACAAAGAGCATCAGGCCCCACTCCACGTAGGCCCGCCCGGCCAGAGCCACCAGGCTGGTCCCCGACAGGAGCAACGCGGCCGCCGGCAGGCCATAGCCCGGCCCCAGGAAGCGGCGCGCCGTAAGCCCCGTCATGAGCACGGTCAGCCCGGCCAGCGCGGTGTGGAGCGCCTGGGCCGCAGTATCGCTCCGCAGCAGGAGCGCCAGCGCGTAGAGCAGCTCGACCAGCGGGGGGAAGTAGTAGTGGGGAAGGTCGATGCCCCCGACCATGCGGCCCGTCGCAACCCACAGGCGGGGGCCGGTCAGGTGATAGACCAGGCTGTCCCAGCCGATGGGCGGCGCCAGCGCCCGCAGCAGGGCCAGGGCCAGGGCCAGGACGAGGTAGCCGGCCAGGAGCGCCGAGACCCACGGGCCCAGCCCCAGGTCGTTGCCGGGCAGTGCGTGCGCGGTGGAGAGCAGGGGGCGCGGCCGCCTGAGCACCTGGGGAAACCGCCGCGGCTCCTCGCCTGCCGTTCCCTTGCCCCGCACGGGGATGAGCAGCACATTCTCCCCGCGTCCCCTGAGCAAGGAGAAGCGGAGAGGCAGGAGGCCCCGGTCTACCCCACGCTTCCTGACGGCATACCCTTCCGCTGCCAGGAGCGCAGCCGCCCCCCCCGCTCCCAGCATCAGCACCACGGGAAGCGTGAACCAGCCAAGCGCGGTGAGCGCCAGGACGACGAGGCTCAGCCCGCCCAGGCCGACCGCAGCGGCCACGACCCCATGCTCAGCGGGAGACCCGTCCAGGCGCACGGGCAGCGCCCGCAGCACGGCCCGTCCCAGGAGCCAGGCCAGGGCCATCAGGCCGCAGGCCACCGCCAGGTCGCCCAACGGCCCGAGCAGCGCCGCGCCGTCCCAGGGGCGCGCCAGCAGCGCGCGCGCCGTGTTCAGCCCGGCTAGGTCTCCCGGCTCGGCAGGTTTATGGACGCGGTAGTAGGCGAGCTGCACCACCACCAGCCAAACGACCAGGACCACGTTGATGAGCACGCGGCGAGCAGTCATGATCACCCCAGCGAGGGCAGCGCGCCCGGCACGGCGCACCGGGGGCAGGGGAGGAGGCACGTAGCCCGCAGTCCGCTCATGGCCCTTCCCCCTCGCCGGGCGGCCGGACGGCGTAGATGCGGGTCAGCCCGACATCGGCCAGGTGTTCCAGGCGGGCATACGTCGCCCTGCCGTCGTACAGCGCATCCAGGGGACGGGCATGGTCGCTCTCCAGGGCCAGGTAGGTCGCCCCGTAGCGGTCAGCCGCGGCCAGCACGGCTTCCACGCTATCGCTGGGGGTTGCCAGGCTGGAGCGGCCGGAGACATAGGTGAAGGCCGGGGGATTGGTGACCAGCAGCCGGGCCTCGGGCGGGGTGGAGGCGCGCACCCAGGCCGCCAGCTCCACATAGTGGCGGTAGTCCTGCCCCCAGGTGTCGATATGGCGCAGCGTGAACACGAGGGAGAGGAGCACCGCGCTGGCCAGGGCCACCAGTCCAAAGCGCTGTTGCGCCTTCGGCACGTTCCAATGGGGCAGCCGGGTGCCCACCCAGGCCACAGCCCGGTCCAGCCCCACCAGCGTGGCGAGCGCCAGCCAGGGCAACAGGGCCACGCTGGAATGCAGCATGCTCCCGCGCGGCCCCGGGAAAGCGAAGAGCAGGGAGTGTACCAGGTACAGCAGCGCCGCGTAGACGAAGAACGGGCGGAAGGCCGGCGCGCTGCGCAGGTGCCACAGCCCCAGCGCAGCGAACGGCGCCAGGTGGAAGGCCCCGCCCAAGAAGACGCCCAGGTTCTGGACCAGGGCGGCCAGCCGGGACCAGAGGATATTGGTCACGCCCCAGTCCAGAAAGGCGACCAGGGTGGGCTGGTCCAGGAAGCTATAGAGGTCGTCGTAGCCCCGCAGCCAGATGGTCCGCACCCCGGCCGCGGGCAGCGGCGCCCCGGTGAGGGCCACGCTGCGCATCAGCCAGGGCCACATCAGCGCCAGGTAGCTGGCCGTGACCGTAAGCGCCAGGGCGAAGGACACTCGCCAGGGGCGCCGTCCCAAGACCAGGAGGAAGACCACCCCCAGCAGCAGGATGCCGTCG
>JACQUQ010000134.1 GCA_016210175.1 Chloroflexota bacterium
GCGCATGGCCATGCGCCCCTACCACCGCCCGATTCCCTGTGACCTCCCCTGATCATGCACGAGGGACACTATGCATCAAGCGTCAGGCGGGGAGGGGGGAAAGAACGCCCCCTTCCCTCGGAGGGAAGGGGGCCAAGGGGATGAAGTTACTTGCTCTCGCTGGGGCCGATGATGCGGGGTTGTAGGGGTGGCGTCGGCTGCCCCAGCGTGCCGTCCTTGCCGTCCGCGGTGCTGGTCGGCGCGGGCGGCGGCGAGATGACCTCCGGCTTGTCGGGCGTGGGCGTCCCGCTGGGCTCCGGCGTGGGGGCCGGGCTCTGGTCCGGCGTCGGGCTGGACGACGGCGTCGCCTGCGGCTCCTCGCTGGCGGACGGCTCCGCTGTAGGGCTGCTGCCGGCGGCCACCGGTGCGACCGGCGCGGCGCCGTCCCCGGTATGGGTCGGGCCGGGCGACGAGGGAGCTATGGGCAACAGGCCCTTGCCCGGTGTGGGCGTCGCCGTCGCCGTCGCCCTGTCCTTGTCCGTGGGGAAGCCCGATCCGCCCCCGGAAACCGTCGGCTCCGAGAAGATGCCGCCGCCGCCGTTGGGACCGGCCTGGGGCACCACGGGCTCGGTCTCCGGGGGGGCCACGCTCGCACTGGCGGCCAGGCTCGGGTCGAGCGGCGCGCTGGCAGAGGCCGCAGCGCCCGTCGGCGGCGGAGCGTTCACAGCCAGGGACAGCCGGCCGGCCGCCTGGTTCACGGCGCTGAGGGCCACGGCGACTGCCTCTTGCACCGGCTGGGACACGCGCTTGGAGAGGTCCAGGAGCGCCTGCTGCTGCTGGACCAGCTGGCTTTCCACCTGGGAGGCCGGCAACGGGCTCTTGCCCTCGATGGCGGCCCGTGCCGCCGAGGACGCGGCCTCATCCAGGTGGCGGTCGTAGGCCTGGGCCAACTGCGAGGCCACGTCGGGCTTGCCGATCTCCGAGACCTGGGCCAGCTCCCACAGGCGGCGCTCCGCCAGGGACATGTACACGCTGGCCCGGTCGGCGTCGGAGAAGGCCAGGGCGATCTCCGCCTGCTCCGCGACGGTCTTCACGGGGTAGAGGAAGTCACCGGGCAGGCTATCCCGTGCCGCGGAGACGGTGCCGACCCCGGCCACGCCCATAAACAGGGCCAGGGAGGCCGCCATGGCCGCCACCCGCCGCCCCAGGCCAGCCCACGCGCCCCGTGGCCGGGCAGGGAAGCGCAGCAGCGGCGCCGGGTCGGCGTGGTAGCCGTTCTGGTAGACCGGCGGCGCGGCGCGGTGCTCGTCCGCCACCGGGGGAAGCTCCGCGGCGATGCGCTCCCACATGCGGGCGCGGGCCGCGGGCGCGGGCAGCGCCTCCGGATTGTCCCGGAGTGCTTCGAGATGCAGGGCGAGGCGCATGAGCGACGCCAGCTCGGCGCGGGCTTCGGGGTAGTGCGCCAGAACCTCGTCTAGGGAGCCTCGGCCCTGCTGGACATCCGCCAGGGCACGGGTGAACAGGTCCTCGGTGTTCATGGACCACCAACCTCCGTCCGGAGGAGCTTTCTCAAGGCCAGGAGCGCGCGGTGCTGGATGACCCGCACTGCGCCCTCCTTTTTCTGCATAATGGCGGCGATATCCGCGTAGTCCAGGCCATCAATGAAGCGCAGCACCAGCACTCGACGCTGGTCGGGCTTGAGCTTCTGGATGGCCTCCTGCAACTCCTGGGTGGTGTAGTCACGCTCCGCGATCTCTTCCGGGTCGATCCCGTCGCTGATGGTCACCCCGGGGTCATCCAGATAGGTACGGTCCTTCTGCGCCCGGTAGAAGTCGATGACCTGGTTATTGGCAATACTCAGCAGCCAGACCACGAAGGGACGGCCCATCTGCCGATAGCGACCGATGGCCTTCCAGGCGTTCAGGAACACCTGGGCCGTCAGGTCCTCGGCTTCGGTGGGATTGCCGACCCGGTAGTAGATGTGCCGGTAGATACGGTCGACGTACGCATCGTACAGCCGCCCGAAGCTCTCCCGGTCTCCCCCTACCGCGCGCTCCACCAGGGCTGCCGCTTCGGCATCCGGGAGCACTCGGCTCTGTTGTAGATCTTCAACCACCCTTCGCTGATCTCCTCAACGGCAGATGGGCTGCCATGTTACACCATCGGTAGGGGGCCGCGCCGTACCACGCCAGGCGGTAGCACGCAATACCTTTTCTTGTAGAAAATAGCACACTGTTGGATCGTATTGCCTGGCTGCTCCCCCCACGCCACTATTCCCGCTCCACGTGGCCGGCCCAGCCCGCGCTGGGCCGGAAGGCGAAGGGGCTGGCAGCGCCCCGCAGCAGGTGTACCCAGTCCGGGCGGTTGCTGTGGACCGTGATGTCCTCGGGCGCTACGGGGAGGCGCAGGCGCCAGGGCCGGGCCGCGCCTTCCCGCAGCATCGGGACCTTGCGGTAGTCGAAGCCCATGAGGGTCGCGCCCACAATGTCCACGGCCACCGGGTGGAACCCGGCCAGCAACGCCCCACAGTCCACCGGGTCGGGGTACAGGGGGCCTTCCCCGTCGCCCGCCACGACCCCATCCACCACGCCCAGGTAGTGGCGCTGAGGCTCCGGCTGGAGTGTACCCCCCCGGTCGGCGAACAGGAAGGCCAGGTTCAGGTCGAGGGCCATGCGCCAGACCGTATCGTTGCCGTACCAGTCTCCCTCGACGATGGTCTGCTCCGGCGGGACCGGCCGCAGCGCCCCCAGCGCCCGCCGCAGCACGCCCCGGCCCAGGGCCTTGAGGGGGCCGCCCACCGCCTCCAGCACCCGGCGTCCATAGGGGCTGCCCAGCATCAGGTCCCGGAAATTATCCTCCAGCCAGGCGTCCAGCCGGGCTCCGTCGGCAATGGCGTCGCCGCCCCGGGAGGGCGAGCCGGCCCGATGGTGGGGCAGCGCCCGCTTCTCGTTGGTGGTCCCCACCGCGTTCTTCAGGCACAGGGTCACGCCGCCCTTGCGGTGGGTCTTGAGCTTGGCGACGAAGATGACCAGGTCGGCCCCCAGCAGGGTGTTGGGCATGCTGTAGACATGCCGCCCCGGATGGTGGAACTCCCCCATGACGTTCTCGTAGTAGACCGCCGTGCTGCGGTAGCGGTGCCACAGCCCGGCGATCTCCTCGAACATACTCTCCCGGCCCAGGTCCACCAGCGTGTAGCCCGCCGGATCGCCGGGGAGCCGCTGCGCCTGGGTCATGAAGTGCGCCTGGTTCCGGACTACGTGCAGGTCCCGGAAGTCCAGGGTCTCCAGGCCAGCGGCGCTCTGGGCGTCGTAGAACGCCTTGACCGCCTGCACGCCGGTCAGCCGCAGGATGCGGTCGAAGTCCACCTCTTTGAGGGGGGAGTCGGCCACGATAATACGGCCCCGTCCCTCCAGGGCACGGTAGGCGTAATCGATCAGGGGCCGCAGCACCGATCCGTGGGCCACCGAGGCCTCGATGCCTCGCTGCCCCAGGTCGTGCTCGCTGATGACGAGGTTGGGCTTGATGAGGACGGTCCCACCCGGCGGCACCAGCCCCCCGAAGGGGTTCCAGGCCGCGGTCCCGTAGCGCTCCCGATCCAGACCCAGGGCGTACAGCATCTCCCGCACGGCCCGGTACACCGGGTTGTCCTCCGCGGCCAAGCAGTCCGCACCGAACGGGTACTCCGGGTACGCTTCGGAGGGATGGAAGGGCGCCGCCGGGTAGCGCACGGTGCCCGTATCATAGAGTACGACGTCGGTAGTGCTCAGCATGTTCCCTCAAGGAGCTACGGATTCACCACAGAGCACACAGAGCGCACAGAGAGAAATATTATTGAGAACCGTGAACGAGGCGGCGGATGCCGTTCTTGAGAACTTTGACGTTGAAGTTGACCAAGAGTCCCGCCCAGCAGCCGGATAACTTGAGATACGAAAGCAATTGGGCCTCGTGGATCGGTTCCAACCGCTCGACGGCTTTCAGTTCAACAATGACGGCTCCCTCTACCAGCAGGTCAATGCGATAGCCACAGTCTACCGTGATGCCCCGGTAGGTTACCGGCAGTTCCTTCTGACGCTCTACTACTAACCCACGCTCAGCCAGTTCATAAGCGAGACATGCCTCATAGGCAGATTCGAGTAGTCCGGGTCCCAGCTCTCGATGCACGGCTATCGCTGCCCCGATAATCGCTCCCGTAACCTGGTCAATTCGCTCTTTTTCCATCTCTGTGGTCTCTGTGTGCTCTGTGGTGAATCCGTACCCCGTGACCCCTATTCCAGATTATCTCTGTGGTCTCTGTGTGCTCTGTGGTGAATCCGTAC
>JACQUQ010000141.1 GCA_016210175.1 Chloroflexota bacterium
CTAAACTAAAGCCAAGGTGGGATCTACATTCCTCACGGTCGGTGTCTGCGAGTTTCACCTTGGCTTTAGTTTAGGCGGCACGCACGGCCTCACGCAAGATCTGGTCCCGCATCTCCGGGCGCAAGCCGCTGGGCGTTACCAGGTCTACCTTTCGGCCTAGTAATTGCTCCAGGTACTCTTGAATTGCGAAGAAGCGAAAGAACCCCATGGGCCGCCGGACCTCGACCAGGATGTCCACATCGCTGTCCGGGCCGGCCTCAGCGCGCGCCACCGAGCCGAAGAGGGAGAGGCTGAGCACGCCCATCTCCTGGAGTTCTGACCAGTGCGCTCGTATGATGCTCAGGACTTCATCCCGCCGCATCGTCTCCCTCCCTCCGTTCCATCTCAATGAGAGGATGGGGCCAGCGGGGTGGGCCTGGCTCCTACTCGTACAGCTTGATGACCCGGATGCTGCCGGGCGGCGCGGCCTGGATGCACAGGTCGCACAGGGTACACTCGTCCAGGTTGGCTTCCACGATGCGCAGCGTGCCGTCCGGGTTCTGGCCGAAGATGTCCACCGGGCAGAGATCGGTCAGCTTCTTCGCCAGGTCCGGCTGGGCGGCGACCGAAGGGTCCACCTCCACACGGATGAACATGGATACCGTCGTCATACCGAGCCTCCTCTCAATGAGGGCTGTGTACCGAGGGCGGCGTTGGGAGACGTGGCCCTCATGCCTCAGCTCTGCGCAGCCAGGCGTGCCTGCACCAGGGCCGGGATCTGCGAGACCTCCTCGGCCACCACGATACCGGCCTCCTCCATGCGCCGGATCTTCTCGACCGAGGTATCCGCCTTGCCCTCCACGATGGTCCCGGCGTGGCCGAAGCGCATCCCCGGCATCTCGTCCATGAAGCGTCCGGCCATGAAGGCCACGATGGGCAGCCGGGTACCGTGTTCCTTGACGTAGGCCGCCAGTTGCGCCTCCATGGGGCCGCCTGGCTCGGAGTAGATCACGATGGCCTTGGTCTGGGGGTCGACCTCAAACAGGGGCAGCAACTCGGCGTAGGTGCTGCCAATGATGGGGTCGCCGCCGATGCTCACCGCGGTGCTCACCCCCAGGCCCGCGGCCGACAGGGTGTTGCAGATCTCGGTGGTCATCCCGCCGCTACGGGACATCACGCCGACCACGCCCGGGACGAAGGCGCGCCGGGTGCTGTCGATGGTGCCGCCGATGCCCCCCATCTTGGTCTTGCCCGGCGCAATGATGCCCAGGCAGTTGGGACCGATGATGCGGGCACCCCGCAGCGCGGCGAACTCCACCATCTGGGCGACCTCGCTGCGCGGCAGGCGCTCCGTGACCACCACCAGGAGCTTGATCCCGGCGTCAATAGCCTCCAGGACCGCGTCCTTGGCAAAGGCCGGGGGGACCGCGACCACTGCACCGTCCACCCGGGTGTGTTCCATCGCCTGGCGCACGGTATCGAAGACCGGGACGCCGTAGACGTCGCGCCCCTTGCGGCCGGGAGTCACGCCGCCCACCACTTTGGCGCCGTAATCCAGGCACTCCCGGGTCATGTTCACCGCCTCGCGGCCGGTAATGCCCTGGATGATGAACGTCGTGTCCTGATCAATGAGGATGGACATATCAGCGACCTCCTGCGGGCGTCGCGGCCAGCTTGGCGACCGCCCGGCGCGCCGCCTCATCGAGGGACACGCTGCGGTCCACGGCCTCGACTCCGTACTTCCGCAAGATTTTGAAAGCTTCCGACTCCCAGGAACCGGGGATACGGAAGATGGCGATCTTCTCGGCGGGGTCGTAGCCGGCCTCGACGCAGCCCTTGATGACGCCGCGAGCCACGATGTCGGCACGGGTGTTGCTCACCACGCTCATCATGACCGCGATCTTCTCGACGCCGGGCTTGGAGAGGATGAGCTTGGTGAGGCCACAGGCCTTGCCCACGCTGGGGTTGCCGCCGATCTCGCAGTAGTTGGCTGCCCGACCGTGGTGCTTGCGCACCGCGTCGAACAGGGTCAGGCTGCCGCCGCCCGCGCCGATGATCAGCCCCAGGTTGCCGTCGAACTCCACCACCTTTCCGGCCACGCCGCGGGGGTCCGAAGCGTCCACTTCCGCGCCGCGGACCTCGAAGGGCGTGGGCGGACGGGCCTGGCGGTCCTCCTCCTTGCCGATGCCGAGTTCTGCCAGCAGGGCGGTGTGGCGGTCCCGGACCTCGTCCTCCATATCGATGTGGCTGTCCAGGCACACGAAGGAGCCGTTCTGCAACTGCCCCAGGGGGTTGATCTCCGCCAGCGTCAGGCCGTACTGGAGGAAGGTGCGGGCCAGCCGGGCCACGATGGACGTGAGGGCGGTGAGTTCCCCCCCGGTGATGCTCAGCGCCGCGACCGCTTCCTTGGCCCGGTAGTCGGAGAAGGGCAGCAGGGCGGAGAAGTGTGTCCGGGCGATGTGCTCCGGGTGGCTCTCCGCCACTTCCTCGATGTCGATGCCGCCCATGTCACTGATGATGATGACCGGCCGCTTGGCGAGCGCGTCATAGGTGACACCCAGGTAGTATTCTTTCTTAATGGGGGCCCGGGCCTCCACCAGCACGCAGCGGGGCTGCTGGCCCCGGATCTCCAGGGCCAGGATGGCCGCGGCGGCCTTCTGCGCTTGCTCCGGGGTCTCGGCGAACTGGATGCCGCCGGCCTTCATGCGGCCGCCGGTGAGCACCTGGGACTTGAGGACCACGGGGCCGCCGATCTCCTGGGCGACCTTGGCGGCTTCCTCCGGGGTCGTGGCAGTGCCACTCTTGGGCAGGGGAATGCCCTGCTTGCCCAGCAGCTTCTTGGCTTCGTACTCGTAAAAGCGCATGGTCTTCTCCTTCGGTCAGGAATCCGTTCCCCCCGTGGTTCCTGCGACCCAGGTAGGGGCGGGTTTGAGGTCCGCCTCTACAATTCCCCTGTCCCCGCAAGCGGGATGGGACTCGGGGTGGGGAGAAGGACGTGCTACACCCGTTGCCCCATCGTCTTGAGGATGTCGTAGCCGCTGACGCCCGCAGACTTGGCCGCCTGCTCCTCCAGCCACTTGGGATCCAGCGTGCCCGCCTGCACCGCTTTCGCCAGCAGCATGAGCAGGCCCTTGATGGTGGCCTCGTCGTGGAACTCGCCCGTCTTGGGGTGGACCATGGCGCCGCCGCCGTGCTCGTGGTAGTACTCCACGATGTCCTTGGCCGTAGCGATCTGCTCGGCGTCGGGGGTGAAGACCTCGTTGGAGATCTCCGCCTGCTGGGGATGGATGACCCAGGTGCCGTCCATGCCCAGGTCCCTGGCCCCGATGTTCTTCTCCCGCAGGGCGGCCCGGATGCGGGCGGCTTCCTCTTCCGGGGCGTCCCGGCGGATGAGGGTCAGGAAGGCGTTGTCGATGGCGTGGAGGCCCGCGGCCTTGGCCGCCACCACCGTCGCCTGCTTGGCGTAGTGGAAGTTCTGGTTCTGGTTGACGACGTTCTCCCGCACGCCCAGGGCCGAAGCGAAGTCGGCGATGCCGAAAATCAGCCCGGCCATGCGGTCCGACGCGGTGGCGATCTGGTAGGCGTTAATCACGGCGATGGGCGTTTCGATGAGGGCCTCGATCTGCACCCGGTAGGTCCAGCCGCTCTCCTGCTCCAGGTGGTCCAGCAGCCGGGAGAGATAGATCACGTCCTCGGGCTCGTTGCACTTGGGCAGGATAATCCCGTGGATGCGGTTGGGCGCGCCCCGCATCACCGCCTCGATATCGCCCAGGAAGAACTTGGACTTGATGTTGTTGGGCCGGATGGTCACCACCTTGTGGCCGAAGTCGATGGTGTTGAGGGCTTCGACCATGGTGGCGCGGGAGGCGTCGCCCTTGAACTCGTAGGGGCAGGCATCCTCGAAGTCGGCCATGACGTGGTCCACCGGGGCATTGGCCGCGTTCTGGTGCATGCGCAGGTTGTGGCAAGGATAGGTTAACTCGGTGCGGGGGATAACCAAGCGTCGGCCGCCGTCAAGGACAAACATGAGCGTTCCTTTCCACGTTGTTTCCGTGTTGCACGGTGCGCTCGCTGGCACGACCGGGCGCAGCGTGAAGATAGGGGAACGGATCGACCAGCACCGTCGCCTCGCCGCGGAGCACGATTTCCTGGCGCTGGTTGGTACAGACGGTGGTGAGCACCGCCAACCGGCGGCGATGGTCCACCTTGGTGACCTCCACGATAACGGTGATGGTGTCGCCGATATACATCGGCCGGTGGAACTTCGCCGTCTGGGAGAGGTAGCTCACCGACTCGTGCGGCGCGGGCAGCCGCGTTCCCAAGACCGCAGAGATGAAGCCGATAGCCAGGGTGCCGTGGGCGATGCGCTGCCCGAAGCGGCTCTGGCGGGCGGCTTCGTCGTCCACGTGGAAGCCCTGGGTATCGCCGGACAGCCGGGCAAAGTCCCGCACGTCCTGGTCCGTCACCGTCTTGGTCAAGGTGATCCTGTGCCCCGCCTCGAAGCTCAGGCGAACGGCCTCGGCCACGGCGCCTCCTTCCTCACCGGCCAGCGTCCCGCACTGCCCTCCTGCTCAGGGCTGCGGGGGTGGACGCGGGACCACCGCATGAGCGGGCCCGCCGTGAACGGTGGCAGTCTTCCCCAGGTGCGCGCCCCCGGCATGGCGCGGTTCACCCACCTCCCACCGCGCCCCCAACGCCACCCATGACGTTGCGACGTATGGTATCACGCCCTGGGCGCGAGCGGAAGCCCTCCCCGCATTACCCGCAGCGTGCCCTGCGCCGGCGAGGGGATTCCCGCCAGAGCGCGCCCATAAGGTAGGAACACGGCCGCGCGCCGCGCTCCTCAGCCGAGCGGCGCGCGCGGAGGAAGTAGCCTTCAGTTTAGAGGAGGACCCACCGCAAGCGCAAATATCAGTTTTCTATCTGTGGGATTAAGGTTTTTGTTACCTCTTGGCATGCTTGGGAGATGAACCCGTGGACGTTCGGTGGCGCCCCATGATGCCGCCTTATCTTTCCAGCGCTCCTAACGTTTCTGTATCAGTGAGGGGCGCGCGGGAGACGGGGCGCGGTTGCGGGGGGCGTCTACCGGCGGGGAGCGCTCCGGGGGAGGAGGCGACACCATGCGACTGCCGGTCAACGTCGGGCGGACGGATCGGGCTCTGCGCATCACCCTGGGGCTCGTCACGTTTCCTTTCGGGTTTTTTATTCTGCGGGGCTGGCCCGGGGTGGTGGTCAGCCTGACCTCCCTCCAAATGGTCGCCGAGGGGATCGCCGGCTTCTGTCCGGCGTACTGGCTGGCCGGGGTCCGGAGCGTTGAGGGAGAGGAGGCGGTCCGGCGCCCAGTGGCCCTGGGCGCATCGCGGAGCGCGACGGGAACCTGAAGCCTCCACCGTCCGGTATGGCTGCATCCCGTCGGGCGCTCTGCCCGACGGTCTTTCTTCAGGAGGAGCGTATCATGGCTGTCCAACGGCGTCCGCGTGGTATCACCGCTCAGCAGGCCCTGGAGCAGTTCCTCGGCACCTTGCCCCTGGTGGTGCGGCAGGAGAGCCGGGAGGAGTTGGGGCTCCTCGTCGGGTGGTTTGGGGAGGAGCGCCCCCTCAAGGAGCTGACGCCCGCGATGATCAGCACCTTCACCAAGACCTTCGGCCCGCAGGCTCCCGATCTGGGGCGGCGGCTGACCCTGTTGCGCTCCTTCCTGACCTACCTCCACCACGAGGGGCTGGTTACCCGCGACCTGTCTGCGGCAGTGCAGCTCCAGGCGGAGGCGTGGTCGCAGACCCGCATGCGCGCCGCGCGCCCCAAGGGCCTGGGCACAGTGCGCCTCACGCCGGAGGGGTACGAGCAGTTGCAGGCGGAACTGGAAGCGCTGAAGGCCCAGCGGCCCCGGCTGGCCGAGGAGTTGCAGGAGGCCCGGTCGGGGATGCCCCTGGACGATGCTCCGTCGGTGGACTGGGTGCGCCACTACCAGAGCCTGCAGGAGACCCGTATCGGGGAACTGGAAGCCATCTTGAAGCGGGCGGAGGTGATCCAGATCGAGGAAGTCCCCGAAGGGCAGGCCGTGCTGGGATCCACGGTGGTGCTGCGGGATCTGGCGACCAACCAGACGCTGCGCTTCCAGCTGGTGGACTCGCCGGAGTCCAATCCCTCTCAGGGCAAGATCTCCGCCGCCTCCCCGACCGGCCAGGCGGTCCTGGGACACCGACCGGGCGATGACGTGGAGGTCCACGCTCCCATCGGGACTATCCGGTACCGCATCGAGCACATCGAGGGCTGGCGTGGCCCCCGCGCCGCCGCTGCGTGAGCGCGCCTCGTGCAGACGACAGAGGGCCCCTGGGCTTGCGCCAGGCCGGTAGGCGCACCATGATGGGGTGGCCCTCGTGTAGGATCAGGGGAGGTCATAGGGAATCGGGCGGTGGTAGGGGCGCATGGCCATGCGC
>JACQUQ010000137.1 GCA_016210175.1 Chloroflexota bacterium
GCTGGCCAGCCCCTCGATGGTGGTGATCTCGCCGCCGTCGGCCTCCACCGCCAGCACCAGGCAGGACTCCACGATGCGGCCATCCAGGATCAGCGTGCAGGCGCCGCAGTTGCCGTCCAGGCAGCCTTCCTTGGTCCCCGTCAGCCCCAGGGTTTCCCGCAGCACCTCCAGGAGGCTCCGGCGGGGCTCGCAGAGGACCTCCACCTCCTCGCCGTTGATGCGCGTTGTGACACGAACTTTAGTGGCCACGGACCGTCTCCCCCTTCGCACGGGCCACCGCTCCCCGCAGTGCCCGCTTGGTTAGCACCGCCGATAGGTGCTGGCGCTGTTCCACGGTACCCCGCATGTCGCTGATGGGCCGGGCGGCCTGGCGGGCGATCTCCGCCGCCTGGGCGATGCTTTCCTCGCTGACGGGCAGGCCGGCCAGCGCCGCACCCGCCTCCGGGACGTAGAGCGGGGTCGGCGCGACCGCGCCGAGGGCCACCCGCGCCGCGACGAAGGTGCTCAAGTCCTCGCTCAGGACCACGGAGGCCCCAGCGCCCACGATGGCGATGTCCATCTCGTTGCGGGGGATAAAGCGCAGGTAGAAGGCCCCAGAGCGGGGCTGGGGGGGCGGAAAGCGCAACGACACCAGGACCTCGCCCGGCTGGAGCACCGTGCGCCCCGGCGCCGTACAGAACTCCTCCACCGGGACGGCACGCGTCCCGTGCGGCCCGGCGATGACGGCCGTCCCTTCCAGGACGATGAGTCCCGGGATGGTGTCGCCGCTGGGGGAGGCGTTGCAGAGGTTGCCGCCGAGGCTGGCCCGGCCCTGGATCTGGATGCCGCCGACAATCGTCGCTGCATCAATCAAGCCAGGATAGTGGACCGCTATGACCTCGTCCGTGTAGATGCGGTAACAGGGAACCGCCGCCCCGATCACCAGCCCATCCACGGGGTCGTAGCTGAGCTGGTTCACCTCCGGGATGCGCTTGAGGTCCACCACCCGGTCCAGCTCATAGCGGCCGACCCGGAGCTGCACGATCAGGTCGGTCCCCCCGGCCAGGGGCCGCGCCTTGTCGCCTTTCTCCGCCAGCAATGCCACGGCTTCGCCGAGCGATGTCGGCGCCCGGTACTCGAAGTTCTTCACGCACTCCTCCTTGCGCCGCCTTCGGGCAGGCCAGCCGACGGGCTGTCACCGCCTGGCCCGCGGTCGGGTTCTTCGTGGTCGTTTGGCCGCCGTGAGGTAGGGAGACGTTGGTACTTCCACCGGATTGGCTTCAGGGCCGGCGCCAACGGTGAAGGTACGGAGAGATAGCGTAAGAATACGCTACCAACGAGAGATTTTCAACTATGTCGTTGGGAAAATCGGGAGGTATTTGGCGCATACCGGTCCGGCGGTCGGTGTCGCCACGCAAGGCGCACCATGACGCTGGGTGCCGCGGTCGTGCGTGTCCTGGGCGCTCCTGGGGTCATGGCCCGGTGCGTGGCGCACCCTGCCCCGCCTTTCCGGTGGTAGCGGAGCGCCCCAGAGGGAGGAGGAACGTGGGACATTCCGGAGTTTCCTGGGCGACCGTGGCGGTGCGGGGTAGACGTCGGCAGGGTCATCGCCCTCTCCGCCTCCCCGTCGGCCGACGCGCCGCACGGGGAGGATGAAGAGAGCGGTAGGTGGCTCGCCGTGCTCCGCGCCCCGTCAGCACCCGGGGGTGTCACGACGGCGGTGTGCCGCCGGGCACGGTGCGGCGCGGGGATCAGGCGGTCTGGACGGGTTGGAGGGGCGCCTCCTCGCCGGCCACCGGCGCCGTGCAGTAGGGGCAGGCACGCCACGCCATGTTGAGGGCCCGGCCACAGCCCGGACACGCCCGCTTGAGGGGAATGCGGCAGTGCGGGCAGATCAGGAAGTCCTCTTGTGTCGCGCGCTTGCAATTCGGGCAGGCCAGCTTGCGCTGGTCCAGTTCGTGCAGGATGGCCTCTTCCTCCAGGCTGCGCTCGTAGCGTTCGGCCAGCGTCTCCTGGGGCCGCAGCAGCATGTAGAGCAGCAGGCCGGGGAGGTTGAAGAGCACCACCAGGACCACGGCCAGCAGATGGGTGATAGCGTCCCGGCTGCGGGCTTTGATATCTTTGTAGGTCCAGAAGACCAGCCCCAGCCAGAAGGCCATGAAATACGCACCGATGAACGCAACCAGCAACTGGGTAGCGAGGAGGAACTCCTCTCCCAAGAAAAACTGTGGCAAGGGATACCTCCGCGGTTGACCCCACCTGCGGGGAAGTCTCTGTACGGGCGTTACCGGGGGGCGAATGCGGCCATTATACCATGGCGTTCGCCCCCGCGATCAGCGAGAGCACCGTTACCTTGACGCTTGTGATAGGCCGATGTTACACTCGAACTACCAGTCCTCCCCTGTTTCCGTTATACCGAGCAGAGTACCGGCTCTTTTGATATAACGGCCGTGGACAGCGACAGCATAGTGGGAGATCTCCGCAGGGGGCATGCGCCCCACGGGAGCCGGAGATGCGCCCCGTGCCGCCGGAGGATGCGGAAGGAGGTGTCCCGTGGCCGAGTTTGATGAACGACTGGACCTCTTACGCCGGATCCGCCTCTTCACCTCATTTACGGAAGAGGAGCTCCACCAGATCAACCAGCTGCTCAAGCCGCGGCGCTTTCGCAAGGGCAGTACGATCTTCCAGCAGGGCGACCCCGGAGACGCACTGTATATCGTCGAGTCGGGCCGGGTCAAGGCCACCATCACCGATGAGCAAGGCCACGAGCGCATCGTCGCCCTCTATGGGGAGGGCGAGTACTTCGGTGAGATGGCGCTGTTGACCGACCAGCCGCGCTCCGCCACCCTCACGGTCACCGGTGACGCGACGCTCCTGGTGCTGCCCAAGGAAGCCTTCGAGCGGTTCCTGGCGACCAACACCCAGGTCATGAAGCAACTGCTCCAGGTGATGACCCGTCGGGTGGCGGAGAGTAATGTGCAGCAGCCGGGGAGCGCGGAGCCGGAGCAGGTGTCGGCGCTCGGCAAGGTCGTCGTCATGTTCAGCCCGAAAGGGGGGACGGGCAAGACGACCCTGGCGGTGAACCTGGCCGTGGCCCTGCGGCAGGAGGCCAACCGCTCCGTGGTCCTGGTGGACTGCGCGTATCCCTTCGGCGACGTGGGCGTCATGATGAACCTGGAGCCCAAGCGCACCATCTCCGACCTGATGCCCCAGGTCAACGAGCTGGATGGGGAGATCATCGAGGACGTGCTCCAGCCGCATCCCTCCGGGGTGAAGGTCTTGCTGGCGCCGGCGACCCCCGAGGACTCGGAGGTCATTATCGGGGAGCATGTCACCCTGGTGCTCACCGCGCTGCGGGAGCTATTCGAGTATGTCATCGTCGATACGCACGGCTCCTTCAGCGACGTCAGCCTGGCGGCGATGGACATGGCCGATCTGGTGTTCGTGGTCGCCACCATGGAGCTGCCGGTGCTGAAGAACGTCCGGCTGTTCGTGGATACCGTGACCACCAAGCTGGGGTATCCGCAGGAGAAGGTGGCCCTGGTGGTCAACCGTGCTGGGCCCGTCGGCGGGTTAAGTCTCCAGGATGTGGAGGCCGCCGTCGGCCTCCAGGTGGCGGCCAGCGTCGCCAGCTCCGGTATGCTGGCCGTGACGGCTGCCAACCGGAGCACCCCCTTCGCGGTCAACAATAAGGACAGCCAGATCTACCAGGACGTCCTCAACCTGGCGAAGCTCCTGGCGCCCAAAGCCGTGGGGGACAACCAGTTCGGCCTGGGGGACCTGGAGGGCGACGAGGAGAAGACCCGGATGGAGCGCCTGCTGCGGCTGCCCAGGGTCGTCCTGGCGCAAGCGCGCACCGGCATCAAGGAGACCCGCCCGGCAGACGTGTTTTTCGGCCTCGGCAACATGCTCCTGGTCTCAGCGCCGCTCCTGTTTGTGGTGACGGTGCTGGGCTGGATCGCCCGGGCGCTGGAGGCGGACTTCCCCACCGGCGCCGCGCTGAACCTCAGCATCTGGATCGGCATCGCCGTCGGGGCCTTTGCGCTGGTGCGGATGCGCCAGCAGACACCATCGTGGTTCTGGCTTCAGGGGACGGTCCTGGGGGCCGTCTTTGGGCTTCTCATTGCGCTGCCGGCCATTTCCGCCGTCAACGCGACCCAGGGGACAGTGAGCGCGTTCTCGTTCCTTCTCGCGATTGTGTTCTACGCCGTGCTGGGACTGGCCGGGACCATCGCCGGCCAGCGGCTCCGCCGGGGCCCGCGCATCCTGTTAGGACGCTAGTGGTCTGTCATCCGTGATTGGCGGGATACCGCTCGGTAGGGGCGGGTTTCAAACCCGCCCCTACAACCCAGCAATTCACCCGTGACAGAGCACTAGCGCGCAGCGGAAGGCTGCGGAGGGGCAGCGCGGGGAGGACGGACCGCAGCCTGAGCCGAGCCGCAGCGCAACATCAGGACGGGCACTTTCGTCCTTCATGAGGTGGCAGGTGGCGCGCCATCATCCCAAGCTGGTGCGCCACTCTTTGCGTCAGCGACACGGCGCGCGGGAGATTCTGGGAGCGGGGGGCGTGATCGGGTGAGCATCCACGTACTGAATCGGCTGTTGGTGACGCTCTTCAGCGTGCTGGCGGTGGTCTTCTGGGCGGGCGTAATTTTCACGATCTGGGTCTATCCCCGGCAGTTGGGCAGCAGCGTGCGTCAGATGGGGCTGCTGCTGGGCAGCGCTGACGTGGTCGTACAGGTCATGATCACGCTGCTGGGCCTCGCGGTGGTGCTGGTCGCCTTCCTGGTGCTGTTGAGCGAAGTGATGCCGGAGACGCCGGCGGTGGTTCGCCTGCCCCAGGTCAGCGGCGGGCAGGCGGTGCTCTCCACGGAGAGCCTGGCGCAACTGGTCAAGTACACAGCGGAGCAGGTGCCCCAGATCGTCTCCGTGCGCCCCCGGGTCTCCAGCCTGGGGAGCCAGGTCGATGTGGACCTGGAGGTCCGCACCGCTCCCCTGGCGCATGTGCCCTCCCAGACCGAAGACGTCTGTCGCGCGGTCCGGCTGGCCCTGGAAGAGCGGACGGGCGTGACGATCCGCCACCTCACGGTACACCTCCGCAGCGACCCGCTCGGACCGGCGGGGCGCCCGGACCGAAAGACGCCCGATGATGGCCGGGCGCCGGGACGAGAGATCCTCATCCCGACGTCGGCGGTGCCGCCTGCCGCCGCTGAGGTCACCGCCCCGGAGCCGGGCGAAACGCTGTCGGGGCGTGCCGAAGGGCCCCGATCGTAGGCAGTGTGGCGCGCGGCCCGCAACCCTCGTCGGAGTGCATGCGGTGGCGTGTCCTGCGCCGGTCAGGGGGCGCGCGGAAGCGTCTGCGCCGCCGTACCACCGCCAGGATCCTGCGGGAACACGCCGTCGTTCCCCTCATGCCATTGACTTTTCCCAAGAAAGTGACTTATACTTCGTAAGTGATGGGCGCCGTCCCGGCGGCAGACCCCCTGCCCAGGGGTAGGGTGGAACCCTTGCACCTGTGGATAGCGCCGTGCTACAATATTCCCTACCAAGTGGATGAACAACTGGTTTGCCCGGAAGTGGGAGCGCGGCCCCGCCAGTGGAGAGGGGACGGTCGATGAAAGTCTCCATGAAGGGGGATTACGGGATTCGGGCGCTCATGGATCTGGCCCTGCACTACGGCCAAGGCCCGATTCAGAGTGCAGACATCGCCCAGCGCCAGTATATCCCGGAGCCCTACCTGGACCAGTTGCTCACCACGTTGCGCAAGGCCGGCTTCATCCGCAGCCGCCGTGGGCCCCAGGGCGGCCATACCCTGGCCCGTGACCCGAAGGATATTCCCTTGAGCGAGGTCATCAGCGCCCTGGAGGGGTCGGTGGCGGCGGTGGGGTGCCTGGATGGCAGCGTGGACTGCGCCCTCACCGGGACGTGTAGCCAGCAAGAGGTGTGGGACCTGATTACCAGGAATACCCGCACGGTGCTGGAGACCACCACCATCGGGGACCTGGTGCAGCGCCAGCAGCAGATCAACCAGACCCGGGTGATGTACTACATTTAGGGAAGGGCCGGCAGGGGGGACTCTCGGGCGGTGGCGCAGCCCAGGGCTCGGTGGCGCTTTCTGCACGCCATCGCCCTGCGCTTCGGATACGGATATGAGGATCTGCGAGAACGTCCTAGAGCTCATCGGGAACACCCCGCTGGTCCGGTTGCACAAGCTCCCCCGGCCTGACGGGGCGACGGTCCTTGCCAAACTGGAAAACCTCAACCCCGGTGGCAGCGTGAAAGACCGTATCGCCCTGGCGATGGTCGAGGCGGCGGAGGCCGCGGGGCGGCTCACGCCGGGGGCGACCATCGTCGAGCCCACCAGCGGTAACACCGGCATCGGCCTGGCGGTGGTGGCCGCTGTGAAGGGCTACCACCTGATTCTGACCATGCCCGAGGACATGAGCCTGGAGCGGCGGCGCCTGCTGAGCCGCCTGGGGGCGGAGATCATCCTGACCCCCGCCCTGGAGGGCATGACCGGGGCCGTCTACGCGGCGCAGGAACTGCTGGAGGAGCACCCGGAGTACTTTATGCCCCAGCAGTTCGAGAACCCCGCCAACCCGGAGGTCCACCGGCGGACCACCGCCCGCGAGATCTTCGCCGCCACCGAGGGCCGCCTTGATGTCTTCGTGGCCGGGGTCGGCACCGGCGGCACCATCACCGGCGTGGGTGAGGTCCTGAAGCAGGAGGTGCCCGGCGTACGGGTGGTGGCGGTGGAGCCGGCCCGCTCGCCGGTGCTCCGGGGTGGCCCGGCCAGCATCCACGGCATCCAGGGGATTGGCGCCAGCTTCGTGCCCGGCGTGCTCAACCGGGGGATCTACGACGAGATCGTTGCCGTCGAAGATGAGGACGCCTATGAGACTGCGCTCCGCCTGACGCGGGAGGAGGGCCTGCTGGTGGGCATCTCCGCCGGAGCCAACGTGTTCGCCGCCTGCCAGGTGGCGGCGCGGCTGCGGCCGGACCAGGTCGTGGTGACGCTGCTCCCGGATGTCGGCGAGCGCTATTTGAGCGTCCCGGTGGAGCAGCTTCGGGAGGGCGAAGGCCGTCGTGGCCGGGCGCCGCGGCGGGTGCTGAAACCGCGGTAAGCGCCATCGACCGGAGGTCGAGGAGGGGGTGCGCTGATGCTCCACATGGTGATTATGCGCCACAGCCCCGAGTCGTGCCCCGGCCGACCAGAGAACCAGAACGTGGTGGCCTGCGTGAACAAAATGCAGGAACTGACGGCCGAGCGGAATATCAAGACCGTGGGGAGTTGGGCCGATCCCCCGGCGCACGTGAACTACCTGCTCGTGGATGCCCCCAGCGCCCATGTGGTCCAGGCTGTGCTCATGGAGAGTGGGGTCTCCGCATATGCATCGACGGAAGTACACCCGGTCATCAGCATCGGGGACTCCTCATCGTGACCGAGATCGTCGCACCCAGGGAGGCTATCATGGCGATAACCGTACATCTTCCGGGACCCTTCCGCAGTGCCACCGGGAACCAGGCGAAAGTTGAGGCCAGCGGCGAGAGCGTCGCCGAGGTCCTGGCCGACCTGACCCGGCGCTACCCTGCGGTGAAAGCCCTGCTCTTTGACACCCGTGGCGAGGTCGCCGACCACGTGTGTGTCTTCGTCAACAGCCGCGATATCCAGACCCTCCAGGGGCGAGCCACCCAGGTCAATGAGGGGGATGAGATCAATATCATCCCCGCCATGTCCGGCGGCGCCCCGGCGCCCTGGACCGACGACCAGATCAAGCGCTACAGCCGCCACATTGTCATGCCCCAGGTGGGCGGCAAGGGCCAGCGCAAGCTGCTGAACGCCAAGGTGCTCCTGGTGGGCGCGGGCGGCCTGGGCTCCCCCACCGCCATGTATCTGGCGGCGGCGGGGGTCGGCACCCTGGGTCTCATCGACGCCGACGTGGTGGACCTGTCTAACCTCCAGCGCCAGTTGCTCCATGATACCCATGACGTTGGCCGTCTGAAGGTGGACTCCGCCGAGGAGCGTCTCAACGACCTGAACCCCGATGTGCAGGTGGTCAAGTACCCCACGCTCCTCACCTCGGACAACGCGCTGGAGATCATCAAGGACTACGACATCGTCATCAACGGGTGTGATAACTTCCCCACCCGCTACCTGGTGAACGACGCCTGCGTGTTCCTGAAGAAGCCCCTGGTGGACGGGAGCATCCTCTTCTTCGAGGGGCAGGCGTCGGTTTTCCAGCCGGGCAAGGGCTGCTACCGCTGCCTGTACCCCGCTCCGCCACCGCCGGGCATGGTGCCCAGCTGCGCCGAGGGTGGCGTGCTGGGGGTGCTGCCGGGGATCGTCGGCTGCATCCAGGCCATCGAGGCCATCAAGCTGATCCTGGGCCTGGGCGAGTCCCTGGCGGGGCGGCTGCTCCTGTTTGATGCGCTCAGCATGGAGTTCCGCCAGATGCGCCTGCGCCGGGACCCCAACTGCCCGGTCTGCGGGGACACCCCCACCATCACCGATCTCATCGACTATGAAGAGTTCTGCAACGGGGTCGGCGTCGGAGTAGCTGCCCACTAACCCGGCACGGGCGCACCGCCGGGAGCACGCAGCGGGGGCGTGGGTGTACCAGTTCCCACGCCCCTTTCTGGTGAAGCCCGTATCCCCACGCACGTGGGGGATGAAGCGTGCGCCCGGAAGAGGTCCCGTGGCCCAGCATCGCCTCACCCCACGCGCTTGGGGTGAGGGGTATCCCATCAGGAGGAACCGGAAGGTATGGCTGTAGAGGTAAAAGTCGCTGCGGTGCTCCAGCGTGTGGTGGGTGGCGTGAAAGCCGTCCAGGGCCAGGGGAGCACTATCGTGGACCTCATCAAGTACCTCGACGAGCGCTACCCTGGCTTCGCCAGTCAGGTGCTCACCGACGAGGGGCAACTGCACCGCTTCGTCAACATCTACATCAATGACGAGGACATCCGCTACCTGGGGCAACTCCAGACCCCGGTCAAGGACGGCGATGTTGTCTCGATCTTGCCGGCGCTGGCGGGAGGGGCTGCGTAGGGGCGCCAGGCTCAGGGGAGGTGGCGTACGGCCAGCGTTCGTCCAGTGGTCGTTCAGCCCGGCCTATGGCTTGCCGTGTCCCAATACCCTGAATTCCGCACGAGGAATCGAACCACTGAGGGGACTATGCGCTACGCCAATATCGTTGAGGCCATTGGGAATACGCCGCTGGTCGAGATCGCCCGCATGAGCCCCAAGGCCGAGGTCCGCATCTTCGCCAAGCTGGAGGGCCATAACCCCACCGGCAGCGTCAAGGACCGCATTGCCCGCTACATGATCGAGCAGGCCGAGCGGAGCGGGGTGCTGACCAGGGACCGCATCATCCTGGAGCCGACCAGCGGCAACAC
>JACQUQ010000142.1 GCA_016210175.1 Chloroflexota bacterium
ATCATGATCGAGGTGGATGATCTCGCCAGCTTGCAGCACATTCTCGACTCCCGGGAGCGCCATGAGCTCCGCAGGGAGTTTCTGAACTATGCGACGGACGTCCGCAGTCAGATTCAGGACAGGGTTATCTAGGCAGCGCGGCTACGGCGGCCCTTGGTGCGAAGGGGGCCTTGATCAGGCCTCCTTCGCAGTTTCGACTCCCGCACGCCGTCCGCTCCGTCCGGTGATGGCGCGGCCGGATGTATGGCGCTCCTTCCCCTGGGACGTTCTCTCCCCTCCCGCCTATTCCTTATGGAGACCGCGACGGCTCCGGCTTTTCCAGGACGACCAGCGCGAGCACGCCTCCGGCGAAGCGGTCAACCGCTACTCGCCCCGGAAAGCGGCGGTACACCTCCTCGGGGACGAAGCGCGCGCTGCCGAAGTGGAACAGCGGTCGCAACAGCCGGTTGGTCCAGGAGCCGGTCTCCGTCTCGAAGAGCAGGAGCATATGGCCGCCGGGATGCAGTCGCTCCCAGGCTTTCTGGACCACCGCGCCCGGGTCCGGCAGGTGCTCGAAGACGTAGGTGGAGACGATGAGGTAGAAGGAACCTTCTGGCAGGGCGTCCGTCAACAGATCGCGTTGCTGGAAGCTGGCGCTCGTCACGTGGCCGAACTTGCGGCGGGCGCGGGCCAGCATGTCCTCCGAGAAGTCAACCCCGGTGTAGGAGCCAAAAGGCAGCCCCAGCGCCCGGAGCCGCTCCAGGTTGGCGCCGGTGCCGCAGCCCAGGTCGAGCACCCGGCCGCCGGGCGGCAGGTACGTTGTCAGCGCCCGGTCCAAGGCAGCGTGGGCGTCGGGGAAGAGCCAGTCCCGCCAGAGGAAGCTCAGCGGATCGTACACCGGGGCGGCCAGGCGATAGAGCGACCGCACCTCCAGCGGCGCTTGCGCCAGGACCACCAGCCCCAGGCCGGCCTCTGCCGCCCCACCCAGCCGGAGCTGCCAGGCCGGGCGCGCCGCCAGCCAGTCCATGGCGCGCCGCCAGGGGTTGGTGGGCTTGCCGACCTGCCACAGGCGCACGTAGCCGGGGCCGAAGGCGAGCAGGAAGGCTCCATCTGCCAGGAGGGCTCCCCCAAGCACACGGAGCAGGGCTGGGTTCGCTCCACGCGGCCGTATTTGCCCTGCGGAGACCGCCACGGGCTCCTGCGGAACCGGGGTCGGTCCCGTGCTCGCTGGAGGAAACGACATGTCACGCCTCCCTCACTCCCCACCGCGTCCGGGCCGGGATCGCCAGGTCCGGAGATCGGCACCGGTAGAGCACCCCGGCAGGGAGTTCCTGCCAGTGATCATTGGTTGCTGCCACCACATCCCAAGGGTAGCCGTCCCCGATGAGGCGGTCCTGAAACGCTGCTGAGCGTTCCCTGAGGATGTGCGCCGATCGCTCGGCCCGCTGCCCAACTCGGCGCACCGGCTCCAGGACAGGGCAACCTCGGATACCGAGGTGGGGTCTTCGCGATGGCGCCGGAGGAACGCGCTCGTCCCAGCGGCAGCCCGCCTATCGGAGAGAAAACGCCCGGCGATGGGGAGGGCAAGGGGGCTGCTGCCCGCCGCACCCCAAACCAGGGGAAACTCACAGAGCATTGCCAGGAGTGTGACCAGGCGGATGCCAGGGACCAGCCGGGTGCCGGTACGGTAGACGTGCCCACCAGCCGAAAGCAGGAGCGGACAGCTCCCCGGTGTTTATGCGGAAAGCCGTCCGCCGCTCCCTCAGAGACTGTACGGTGAAGACGTTCGCCTCCGACCCGCCGGGGTGCTTGGCCCTAGCCGCCGTGGGCCGCGCTGACGGTGAGCTTCCCCACCATACCCGCCTCCTTGTGCCCTTTGAGCGTGCAGACGAACTGGTAGGTACCGGACGCTGCCGGTGTGAACTCGACCACACCGGCCTCACCAGGCTCGGCGTTGACGTGGACCTGAGCATCGCCGATATCGTGCATGGCGTCCCCCGCGTGCTCACCTTCGGCCTTCACTTCTTGCATGCCGTGCGGGTCTTGACCGTGCTCGCCTGCCATCGCCTCATGCACGTCCGCCTCAAGTCCCAGCACCGCGACATCGTGGAGGAGCTTCCCTTCGTTCTGGAAGACCAGGCGCACCGGCTGTCCGGCCGTGAGTTGGAATGCAGCAGGAGCGAAACCCCACTCGTTGGCAGTGATGACGACCTCGAACGGTTCTGCCGGGGCGGTGGCTGCCAGATCTTGCTGGGCAGCCTCTGGGGTCTCCGGGCCGCGGTCCGCTGCTGGCGGACTGGTTACGGTCCTGGCACACCCCGCCAGGGTCAGGCTGAGCACCAGCAACGCAACGCCCATCCATGCTTGCCGAATCCACCGGTTCATGGCTATCCCCCTTTCCTTTCCCTCTCCCCTATCTTCGGCCATCCAGGCAGGGACCACCACCTGAAGATAGCTAGGATCAGGGCACCAAAACCGGTAGCCCGCTGACTGCCAGCAGGCTACCGAGGCTCGCGGGATAGGGGGTGCCGCACCCTACCGATTCTGAGAGGCGCGGCGGCTACGGAGAGCCACCCGGTTCTACGAGACCTTCGTGGATCGCCCGTGCGGCGGCCTCTGCTCGGCTGTGGGCGTGGAGCTTCTCCAGGATGTTCTTCATGTGGTAGTTGACCGTGTTGACGCTGATGGCCAGCCGCTGCGCCACTTCCTTGCTGGTCGCTCCGCGGGCGACGTGCTGGAGCACTTCCTTCTCCCGGTCGGTAAGCTCCGTGGCGACTTTGGCCACCGGCTCGCTACGTACCTGCCGCCCAAACTCCCGCAGGAGCTTACCCGCCAGCGAGCGTGAGATGGTCGGCTCACCCCGCGCCAGCGCCGCGAGCATCTCGCCGAATTCGGCGCCCGCCATGTTCTTGAGCAGGTAGCCCTCGGCCCCGGCCTTGATCGCCTCCAGCAGGTCGCGCTCTTCGTCCGAGACCGTCAGCATGGCGATCTTCGTCTCGGGGAGCACGGCCTTGATGCGGCGGGTGGCCTCGAGCCCGCCCAGCCGTGGCATGCGGATGTCCATGAGCACGAGGTCCGGCCGGAGGGCCAGCGCCTGCTCCACCGCCTCGAGGCCATCGCTGGCCTGACCCACGACTTCCACGTCCCAGGCTTGCAGCAAGCTGGCCAGACCATCGCGAAAAAGGGCATGGTCATCGGCTAGGAGGACGCGCATCGGCGACATCGGACACCCCCTCGTGTTGCTGTTGCGGGACCGTGACGATCACCCGCGTGCCTCCTCCGGGCCGGGACACGATGGTGAAGGTCCCGCCGATGGCCTCCGCCCGCTCCCGCATGGTCTGGAGACCGAAGCGGGGCCAGCCCCCGTGGTTCAGTCGCATGGGGTCAAAGCCTCGACCGTCGTCCTCGACCACCAGCCGTAGCTCCCCCAGAGCCGGCGTAATTCGGACGGTGGCCCGCGTCGCCCGTGCGTGCTTGCGGACATTGGCGAGGGCCTCTTGCACCACCCGCAGCAGTTGGATCTCGGCCGCGAAGGGGAGCGCAAGGTCCGACGCCGCGGCGGGCGCTTCCAACTCCACGGGAAGGCCGCTCTGCTGCTCGAAGCCTTCGAGATAGTCCCCTAGGGCCGCGAGGAAGCTCCGCCCGGGGGTCAGCGTGGTCCGGAGCCCGAGGATAACTTCCCGGACGTCGGCGTAGACGTCCTTGGCCGCCGCCTCCAGTTGGACCACCTGGGCCTGCGCCTCCTGTACCTTGCCCACCTCAAGCAGCCGCGCCACCGCAAGGGTCTTGGTATTGACATAGCCGAGGACCTGGCCCAGGCCGTCGTGCATCTCTCGGGCAATGCGCTCTCGCTCTTCCAGGACGGCCAAGTTCTGGGTCTTGATGTAGAGGCGGGCATTCTCCAGGGCCACCGCGGCCTGGTTGCCCAGGCTGGAGAGGAGCACGACCTGGTCCTGACTGAACGCGGTGGGCGTGCGGTTGGCGACCATGAGGACACCAAAAGTGCGGCCCCCACTGCGGAGTGGTACAGCCAGTACCGCCGCGAGGCGCTCCAGGGTAACGATGGGAACGGTCGCCGGCCCGGCGGTCGAGGAGCGGCGCTGCCAGTCCGGGACCACCAGCGGCTGGCCGGTCTGCACGACGTACCCGGCAATGCCCTCGCCCGGCTGGAGGCGGACCGAGCGATAGCGATCGCTGCCGCCCACCAGAAGCCGCCAGGTCAGCTCTCCGCTACTCTCGTCGACCAGGCTCAGGCCGGCGACCTCCGTGCCCAGGAGTTCCCGGGCTTGCCGGGTGGTCAGGGCGACAACGCGGTCGAGGTCAAGCAGCGCCGTAAGCTCGGTCCCGGCATGGTAGAGGGCTGCGAGATGCTCGTTACGCCGGACCAGGTCCTCCTGAAGGCGGGCGATGATGCCGAAGACGAACCGGGAAAAGACGTACGAAAAGACGAGCACCACGAGGACCACGAAGACGCTCCCGACCCAGACCGTGAATACGGAGTCGAACAAGGAGTGGCGCGCGTATTCGAACAGGCCGAGGAACAGGGCCGGTGCCACCGCCGTGATCCAGCGAAGTTGAAAGTATCCCATATTTCACCGCTCCGACCTAAGTTTACCAGAGTCTGCCACCTTGGGCATCCGAAGGAGGTGAGGCGGCAAGGGTCCGGTGAGGCTTTTTCAGCCAATACTCAGCATCATCTCAGCACGTCTTCAGGACGATCGCCTACCCTGGCGGTAGCAGTGGCGGTACCGCAGCTCCATGGGGCGCAGGACGAGGAGGACGAGGGTATGGTCAGGCAGGTCCAGGGTGGTACGTCGCTTTGGTCCGCAGGTGTGGTCGTTGCGCTCGGACTCCTGCTCGGAGGCGTGCTGCTCTCGGGGTGCAGCATCCCAGGGGACGGCGCAGATCTCGCGAGCGGTCCCACGACGTCCGCTGCCACCGGCGCCGCAGCGCCGGACGGCGATACGTCTGGCCCGGCGTCCGGCTCCCAGCCGAGCGCCGCCACGCAGACCAGCGAAGGCGGCCAGGTGACCGTAGAGGTAACCTGGAAAGGACCGAACGCCGGGCCGGCTTTCACGGTGGTGATGGACACCCACGCCGTGGACCTGGACGGCTACGACCTCCGGCAGCTCGCGGTGCTGCGCACCGACCAGGGAGCGCAAGCGCAGCCCACGGACTGGGATGCGCCCAAGGGCGGCCACCACCGCAGCGGCACCCTCACTTTCCCAGCGACGGCTCCCGATGGCAGCGCCCTGCTCGGGCCGAACACCCGCAGCATCGAGCTTATCATCCGTAATGTGGCCGGGGTAGCGGAAAGGACCTTCCGATGGACGCTCTCGCCCTTGGTACCGGGCAGGTGACGGAGCGCTTCGCCGTGCGCGGCATGACCTGCGGCTCCTGCGTGCAGCACGTGGAGGCCGCCATCGCCGGGGTGCCCGGCGTGCGCTCGGTCCGGGTGGACCTGGCAAGCGCCACGGCCACCGTCGGGCGGGACCCTACCGCTAGTATCGCCGCGGCGCTCCACCAGGCCGTGGCCGAAGCAGGGTACGCCCTGGACACCCCAGCAGCGCCGGAACGGGCGGCCCCGCCCCGCCTGGCCCTGCGTCCCCTGGCCTTGGGACTGCTGGGCGTCCTGGGGCTGCTGGCCTTCTACCTGGGCGCCATCACCCTGGCCCAGGGCTGGGCCCACGCGCTCCAGCAGCTCGCCGAGGACCGCTGGTTCGTAGGCGCCATCGTCGCCGGCTTCGGCACCCAGGTGGGGCTGTTCAGCTATCTGCGGGGGCTGCACGCCCAGACAACGGCCGGAGGCGTGGCGGCCAGCACCGGCACCAGCACCGCGGCCATGCTCGCGTGCTGCGCCCACCACCTCACCGAAGTGTTCGCCGTCATCGGGCTGTCGGGAGCCGCCGTCTTCCTGAACGTGTACAAGACGCCGCTGTTGTGGCTCGGCATCCTCATGAACCTCGTCGGGGTGCTCTACCTGCTGTGGCAGATCCGCCAGCAGCGCACCATGGCCTGCGAGGTCCATCACCATAGTACGGCGTCACAGCTCAGCTGAGGGAGACGGATGTTTCCATCGTCCGGTTGAGCGAAGTGAAGCATCCGTACCCTGGAGCTACGGATGCTTCACTTCGTTGAAGATGAAAGAGGCAGCCCGTTCGCCTGTGATAGAACGCTAAGGAAAAGGAGTCGCCCTCAGCTATGGGTATCCCCCTCTCGTTGCGGACGATCTGGTTAGGAATGCTCTTCGGCCTCGCCCTGGCCTTCGTCGCGGCCGTGGCCTGGGGCGCGGGCCGCGCGTCGGCGCCAGTGGCCGGCACCCGGGCCGCGCTCACCACCGGGTTCGATCTCGGCGTCGCCAGGGCGAAGCCAGCGCCGACAGGCACGGTGCAGGAGTTCCAGCTCACGGCGCAGGAGGCCCCATGGGAGATCGCGCCGGGAGTCCGGGTCCCTGCCATCACCTACAACGGGCAGGTGCCGGGACCGCTGATCCGGGTGACCGAAGGGGACACCCTGCGGGTGACCCTGAAAAACGAGCTCCCCCAGGCCACCAGCATCCACTGGCACGGCCTGCACGTCCCCAATGCCATGGACGGCGTGCCGCCTTTCACCCAGGCGCCTATCGAGCCGGGACAGAGCTTTACCTACGAGTTCCCGGCCAGCCACGCCGGCACCTTCATGTATCACTCGCACTTCAACTCGGTCGAGCAGATCGATCGCGGGCTGTACGGGCCGCTCATCATCGACCCGGCCACGCCGCCCCCGGCCCGCTTCGATAAAGAGTTTACCATGGTGCTCTCGGCCTGGAACACCAGCGCCATGCCGGGCGACCAGCACGGCATGGCTGATGGCAGCTCCATGCCGGGGCCGGCCGCGAGCATGGGCGGCATGAACATGGATTACAACTACTTCACCATCAACGGGAAAGCCTTCCCGTCCGCCGCGCCGTGGACGGTCCGGGAAGGGGACCTGGTGCGGGTGCGGCTGATCAACATCTCCAACCTGGCCCACCCCATGCACCTCCACGGCCACGACTTCACCGTGGTCGCCAAGGACGGCGAGCCGATCCGCCCCGACCTCCAGCAGACGGTGAACACGCTGTCCATAGACGCGGGGGAGACCTACGATATCGTGTTCCGGGCAGACAACCCCGGCAGTTGGGTGTTCCACTGCCACGAGCTGCACCACACGGAGAACGACGGGGTGGAGCCCGGCGGGCTGATCCAGGTGATCCAGTACGAGGGCGTTCCCCCCCGGACCACCGGCGAGAGCGCGCCCCCGGCCACACCGACCCCTATGCCGGCCACCATGCCGGGCATGGGACACTAACGAACAGGAGGGAAGGCAACCACACGCGGAGGCGGGGCCTCGGTTCCCGTATCAGGCCTGGTGCGCCAGACGGAGGAGGTGGTCGTGCGGAGGCGATTCAGGAACAGGCTGGCCACCTAGGGACAGAACTTGGCCGAGTTCGGGCGGAGATCGGAGCAGTCAAGCGGCACACATCGCAGTGGCGCTGAGCAACGGGCCGCCCCGCGACGACCACCCGGCATGGTCTCAGGGAAAGCTCAGCGGCGTACACTCGGGGGAACGAGGAGGTGGACGATGGCAGTGTCGGTCCCATCCCCCAAAGTGGGACGCCATCCCGTTCAGACCCCACCACCGGTAGCAGCGGACCAGGCCCCAACAGCCCCAGCCAGCCTGTGGGGCTGGCTGGACGACCGTTTGGGTCTCTCCGCGCTGCGCTATCACATCCCGGCCCACGCCAACACCATCTGGTACACCCTGGGCGGGATCACGTTCATGGGGATCGTGGTCCTGGTCGTGACCGGCGCGTGGCTCTCCCAGTACTACAACCCCGACCCCATCGCGGCGCGCGAAAGCGTCCTCTACATCCAGAACGTTGCGCCCCTGGGGGACATCCTGCGGGGGATCCACGTCTGGACGGCCTATCTGGTCGTCATCACGGCCGCACTCCACCTGATCCGGGTGTTCGTGACCGCCTCCTACAAGGTCCCCCGGGAGGTCAACTGGCTGGTGGGGGCGGCGCTGCTGGGGATGCTGTACTTCGGCGCCGTGTTCAGCGGCACCATGCTGCGCTGGGACCAGGAAGCCTACGAGGCCATGGCCCATAACATGGAGCTGGCCTCCTTCCTGGGCGCCGTCGGCGGCTTTTTCTCCCACACCTTCACCACCAGCGTCTCCATGCTGCCCCGCCTGTATGGCCTGCACGTGAGCATCGTGCCCCTGCTGCTGGTGCTGCTGCTCATCGCGCACTTCTTCCTCATCAAGCACCACGGCATCTCCCCGACCCCGGCCCAAGCGGAGCGCGGCGAGGCCCCCGGCGGACGGCTGCCGCGAGCCAAGGAGACGGGGCACTACCCGACCCACCTGCGGATGATGGTCGGCTATGGGCTGGCTCTGCTGGGGCTGGCCGGGATGCTGAGCGTGGTGTTCCCCCAGGAGATTGGGCCGGCGGCGGACCCGACGATGGAAGTGACCAAGCCGCCCTTCGTCTTCTACTGGGTCTACCCCTTCGAGGACTGGTTCGGGGTGCGCGGGATGCTCTACGCCATCCTTGGGCTGTGGGCGTTCCTGGCGGCCCTGCCCTTCGTGGACCGCACGCCGTACCGCGGCCTCCGGCAGCGGCCCGTGGTGGTGGCAGTGGGGCTGGCGCTGCTGGTCGCGGTGCTGGCGCTCTCCGTCATGACTGCCGTGAAGCCACCGGTCGCGCACATCGGGGGCTAGCGCAGAAAGGTAGATGACTATGAACCGCAGAACCTTGCTCGCGATGGTGCTGGTCCTGGGCGCGCTCGCCGTGAGCGCCCGCCTATCGCTGGCCCACGGTGAAAGCGTGGTTGTCCAACCAGAGACGCCCCTACCCGGCGACGTGATCACGGTGAAGGGCGCGGGGCTGGGCGCCAACCGGACCGTGGAGCTTCACCTTATCGGTCCCGGTGGTGTGGATATCGATTTCAACCCGGCCAAAACGGACGCTGAGGGTGGCTTCACCGTGGAGCTTCGTCTGCCCACCAACCTCGCGCCCGGCGCCTACCAACTCCGGGCCGTCGGGGAGGAGATAGCGACGGCAGACCTCCGGGTGCTCGCCCCTGGCGGCACGGGCAGCCCCGCCCCGGCCGCCGTGGTGATGCCGGTACGGGAGCGCTCCCTGGGCGAGACCATTGGCCTGGTCGCGCTGTTTGGCGTGCTGGCCGGGCTGGGACTGTTCCTGGCGCGCACCGTCCGGGGGCCTGCGGTTTCCCACGAAGCCGAGGCCGACGCGGTCCGCCCGGTGGCGCAGACGCAGTCCGCCGGCTAATGTAACGGCAACTGGTGGACCCGGTTTGCCGGGTGGTCTTGTCGAGCAGCGAGGCCACCTCTTCCCGGCGACGTGCTCCTGACAAAGGGGATATGCCATGCAACCCGCAGTGACACCGCGCACCATGCAGCGGGCCGGGATAGCGAGCGTCACGCTCACGGTGCTGTTCCTGGCGGCCGCCTGTAGCCAACCGGCGCAGACCAGTCAGCCCGCTCGGACGGGCCAACCTGTCCAGACGGACCAGACACAGGCGGGAGGGGCTGCTGCCCAGGCCCCACAAACAGCAGCCCCTCCACGCACCATGATGTCTCCTATGGCCTCCCTGGAGGTCGTCCACGCTACCTACGTTGACGTGGCGGGAAACCTGGCCGACCTGCGCTCCCGGGTCGCCCGGTGGGAACAGGGCGATGCAGGGAGTCTCAACATCGCCAAGGAAAAGGCGGAGCGGCTCAGGGCGCTGCTGCGCCATGCGACGTGGCCGCCGGCCATGACCGGCCCGGTCACCAAGATCGCCACCGCGTTGGAGCCGGTCGAGCAAGCCCTGAAGGCCCAGGACCTGGCGGCCGCGCAGCAGCAGCTTGACGCTATCCAGGAGTACACCGAAGACCTGGAGCACGATTTTTATGACACGTGGGTGCCTGCGCACAAAGGCGCGCCGTTGAGTCCGATGACGGTACACGCCGGCTACCTTGACCTCTCAGCCAACCTCAGCGGTCTGCGCTCCCACATCGCCGCCTGGGAGCAGGGCGACCAGGAAAGCCTGGGCATTGCCAGCGAGAAGGCCGAGCGCATCGAGGCGCTGCTGCACAACATGCCCTGGCCGGGGCCCCTGGCGGAGCCCATCGAGCAGATCGAGACAGGGCTTCCCGCAGTCGTGAAGGGGCTCAAGGCCAAGGACATGGCGGCGACGAAGCAGGCCCTGGCCCCCGTCAGTGAGGCCGCCCACGACCTCACCCATGACTTCTATGGGAAGTGGATGGCCCAGGCCAAGGGCATGACCAGCGATGCCGCCTGCGTCCAGATGGCCTACCTGGACCTCTCGGCCAATGTGAGTGACCTCCGTGCGCGTATCGGCCAGTGGGAGCAAGGGGATGAGGCGAGCCTCAATACGGCCAAAGAGAAGATCGAGCGGGTCAATGCCGTGCTCACCCACACCGACTGGCCGGAAGGGATGACCGCTGCGACGACCACGATCGCAGCAGTAGTGCAGCCGGTCGAGCAAGCCCTCAAGGCTAAAGACGTGGCCGCGGCCAAGCAGGCGCTCACGACCATGGGAGAGGCCCCCCACGACCTCACCCATGTCTTCTACGACAAGTGGCTCATGGGCCCGATGATGCAGACCCCGTGACGGTCACCGCGGCACGAAAGGAGGTGGGCCGCCCGCCGCGCGCTGCGGAGCCAGAGCGCTTTCCCACCGGGACACCCAGGGCCACGTACCCGCGCGGCAGGTGGCCCTGGGTGTCCCGGTGGCAACCTGCTCCGGAATGACGCTCGGAGGGTCACGACTATGAAGAGGAGAACCCATCGGAACAGGACCGCTCGGGGCACTGGGAGGGATGCGCGCCCCCTTACCATCTCCGGTACCCGGTCGTTCTACCTCGATCGCCGGTCCTCGCCGGCTCATGCTTGAGGAGGTGACTTCGTGGCTGACGCTAACGAGACTATCGTCCGCCGTGCCGTGGAGGAGATCCTGGGCAAGGGGAACCTGGCCCTGGTGGATGAACTCATCGCCCCGAACTACGTGGGCCATGTTACCTTCATCCCGGAGACCATGCGCGGCCCGGAGGCGGCCCGCAAGGTGGTGCAAACCTTCCGTACCGCCTTCCCGGACTTGACCTTCACCATCGAGGACTTGTTCACCGCCGGTGACAAGGTCGCCTGCCGCTTTACTGCCCAGGGCACGCACCAGGGGGAACTCATGGGCATCCGCCCGACCGGGAGACGGGGCGCCGTGTCGGGGATCGCGCTCTTCCGCGTCGTGAATGGGAAGATTGTGGAAGAGTGGGCCAACTGGGACGCGCTGAGCATGTTGCAGCAACTCGGCGTGCGCTCGATTGAGGAGCTACGGGCCGCGTAACCACAGACGCAGGAGCGCCGCGGCCAGAGGCGGGGGCATACTAGTGTATGCCCCCGTGCTATTTTCCGGGCGGCCCCGCAGGGTGGCGCCCGTCGGCACGGGTCGGGGAGGCGCACGGCGCCTGCGGCCGCGATCCTCAGCCTGCCCTCAGCTACTCCTCAGCTTGAGTTCAGGCGCGACGCCTACGCTAGAGAGAGAGGTCATGGGGAAGGGAAGTAGGTGGGGAGGAGGCAAGACATCATGAGCGCGCAACCCCAGCCGCGCCAGTTTCCCAGCGGCCAGGTCCAGGCGATGCCGGCCGCGGGACTCCAGGTCGTGCCGCTCGCCAACGCGGTGACGGCGGTGGCCCTGGTCTTCTATGTCGCCTGCGCTGCGCTCGCGATCGTGGCGCCGGAGGCCTTGATCGGGTTGTTCCAACCCTGGCTCCACGGCTTGACCCTGGAGCCCCTGCGTCCGACGGGACCGTGGTTCCGTCCCGGTGAGTTCGCCATCGGGCTGCTCACCTTCAGCGCCACGTTCTGGCTGGGGACCGCTGCCGTCGCCTGGCTGTACAACGCCTGGTCCCGGCGGCAGCCTCGCTACCGGAGCGCGTGGGGAGCGGCGGCATCTCGCGGGGATGCCGCCGCCCTGAGTTATGAAGGCGACCAGCACGACGCCTGCGCCCGCCGCTCCATGCACTTTTCCGGCGGTGTTCAGGGTGTCCTCGCCGCATCGCCCCGTACCATGGGGAGGAGACGCGGCACGCCGGGGCACCGCCCTGACCGTTCACACCATGGGCAGAGGAGGGCGTGATGGCCAAGCGATGGTGGGTGCTTCCCCTGGTGGCCCTGGGCGGGGTGCTCCTCTCCCAGAAGCTGCGGCCCGGCGTCCTTGAGCGCCTCACCGCCAACGTGCGCGCCTTCGACCTGCCCAGCGCAGGGCTGTACGATGCCGTCGTCACGCCGGTGATGGACGGGCTGTACCGGCGGGCCGCCAGGGAAGTCGCCGTGGCCTTCCCCGCGGGGGCGGTGCTGGAGGTCGGGAGCGGGCCGGGCCAGCTCGCGGTCTACCTGGCGCGGCAGGCGCCCCGGACCAGGGTGGTGGGTCTCGACCTCTCGCCGGACATGGTGGAGCGGGCGCGGCGCAAAGCGGCGGATGCAGGGCTCGCCGCGCGGGTGCAGTTCGAGGTGGGCGACGTGGCCGCGCTGCCCTTCCTGGACGGCACCTACGATGGAGTGGTGAGTACCTTCTCGCTCCACCACTGGCAGGACGCCGCTCGCGGGCTGGCCGAGATCCACCGCGTGCTCAAGCCCGGAGGGGAAGCCTGGATCTACGACTTCTCCGACTGGCTGCGGCAGTGGGCGCACGAAGGCACCGAGTTGGCCCGACTGGCCGCGGCCAGCCCCTTCCGAGGCGGGTCGGTGGAGGTGGTCCGCTGGCCGGGGCCGGTCCCCCTGGTCCGCCGCCTGCGCCTGCGGCGCAGCGAGCAGGGTGGGCCATAAGGCTGGCAGCCGTGGTCCGGCGTATGCGCCCCGAAAGGAGGAAGCGCCATGCCTGCCAAGCGTCCCCACCACCGCGCCCGGAGCAGAGAACCGCACTTCGGGTTGCGCCTCGGGGTCTTCCTTGCGGTCGTTGTCCTGGTCGTCGGGGTCGCGTTCTGGCTGCTCCGCCCTCCCCCATCGTCGCAAAGCGCCGATCTCACGGTCACGATGACGATGGCCGGCTTTCAGCCGGGGAGGCTGACCATCCCGGCGGGCCAGCCTATTGCCGTGCGGCTGGTCAACCCGGATAGCCGGTTCCACACCGACGGCGGGGGCGTCCACCAGTTCGCGATCCCGGACCTGGGCATTGATGTGCGGGTCCAGCCCGAGAGTGCGATGGTGGTGCAGCTGCCCGCGGCCCAGCCGGGGACGTATGCCTTCTACTGCGACGTCTGCTGCGGCGGCAAGGAGAGCCCGACCATGCAGGGCGCCATCGTGGTTGGCTAGCCAGTCTGGAGGGCTACTATGGGAGAACCGGCGCTCCAGCTCACGCTCCCGGCGGTCCTGGGCGCGGCCCTCATTGACAGTCTGAACCCCTGCGCCTTCGCCCTGCTGCTGGTCTTCGTCGCCACCACCCTCGCCCTGGTACAGCAGCGGGTCGGGAGCGCGGGCGCCGCGCACGCCCAGTACTGGCTGCTCTCCCGGGGCGGCGTGTACATCCTGGGCATCTTCCTGACCTATCTCGCGCTGGGGTTCGGACTCCTGGGCACCCTTGAGCTTGCGCAATCCCTCAGCAGCACGCACCTGGCGAGCCGGGCGGCCGCGCTGTTCGCCCTCGGTCTCGGCCTGCTGACACTCCAGGAGGTGCTGCTCCCGGAGCTCGGCACCCGGCTCAGCGCCCAGGTGGACATGGCACGCTTGCGCGAGCTGGTGGGGCGGCTGAACGTGCCGGGGCTATTTGGCGCCGGCGTCCTGGTGGGGCTCTGCACCGTCCCATGCGCAGGCGCGGTCTACCTGGCGGTGCTGGCCTTGCTCTCGGCCCAGACCACGGCCCTGGCGGGCGCGGGCTACCTGGTGCTCTACAACCTGGTGTTCGTGTCCCCGCTGGTCGTGCTCCTGGCCCTGTCCAGCAGTCCGCCGGTCTACCGGCAACTGGCGCGCTGGCAGGTACACCACCGGGTGTTCCTCAAGCTGGGGACCAGCGTGGCGGCCATCGCCGTCGGCCTGCTGACGCTGCTGGTGGTCTGAGCCTGCTGGTCGGCCGCGCGGGGAGCGCCGGGCGCGAGCCGGCCGGCGCGCTCATGAGCCGCGCCCCGAGCGCAGGATGCTCCAGGCCAGGTAAGCCCCCAGGGCCAAGGCGGCGAGGAACCCGACGGCAAAGAAGACCCCCAGCCACGGCTCTGGGCCGAACGGGTGGTACACCGCCATGAGCACGGCCAGCCCGATGATGAAGGCGGCAGTGACGATGCCCAGCACGATACGGTTCGCCAGCCGCTCCAGGCGCGCCGCCAGCAACTCGAACTCCGTCAGCCGCACCCCCACCTCCAGGCCCCCGCGCTCCAGGTCTCTCATGAGCCGCCGCGCCTGCTGGGGCAGCTCCACCCCCAGCCGCGCCGCCTCCAGGCTGGCGTGGCCCATGCGCCGCGCCCACAGCAGCGGCGAATACTGCCGCAGCAGGAGCCGCTGGGCATAGGGGGCCAGCACCATCGCCAGGTTAAAGCTGGGATCGAGCCGCGCGCCCAGCCCTTCGCTCATCACGATGGTCTTGATGAGCAGGGCCAGGTTCGCCGGCAGGTGCAGGTGGTGGTGGCGCGCCACCGCCTGGGACTCGGAGAGCAGCGGGCCGATGGCGATCTCCCCCAGGGGCCTCCCATAGTAGCGCGAGACCAGGTGCTCCAGGTCCTGGCGCAGCAGGGAGCGGTCTACCCGCCCCCGTGCGATGCCCAGGTCCAGGAAGGCATCCACCAGCCGGTCGGCGTCCTGGCTGGTGATCGCCAGCAGGAGCCCCACCAGCTGTTCCTGGGTGCGCTCGTCCACGGTGCCGACCATGCCGAAATCGATCAGCCCGATGCGGCCGCCCGGCTCGATGAAGAAGTTGCCGGGGTGGGGGTCGGCGTGGAAGAACCCGTCCTCGAAGACCATCTTGAGGAGGATACGGGCGGAGCGCTCGGCCAGCGCCTTGCGGTCGATGCCGGCCGCGTCCAGGGCCGCCACCTCGCTGATCTTGATGCCCCGGACGCGCTCCAGGGTGAGCACGCGCGAGGTGGTGGCCTCCCACACGATCCGGGGGACGTGGACGTTGGGGTCGCCGGCGAAGTTGGCGGCAAAGCGCTCAGCGCTGCGGCCCTCCTGGATATAGTCCAGTTCGGCCCGCAGGGTCTGGGCAAACTCCTGGGCCAGCCCCACCAGGTCGTACTCCCCGGCCTGCTCCCAGCGGCGGCTCGCCACCGCGGCCAGGTTTTGCAAGATCTCCAGGTCTTCCTCGATCTGCTCCACAACGCCGGGCCGCCGGACCTTCACCACCACCTCGGTCCCGTCGGGGAGGGTCGCGGCGTGGGCCTGGCCGATGGAGGCCGCGGCCAGCGGCGCCGGGTCGAAGCTGGAGAAGACCGCTGCGAGGGGCCGGCCCAACTCCTCCACCAGCACCTCCTGGATAGCCTCCGAGGGGACCGGCGGCGCCGCATCCTGGAGCTTGGCCAGCTCGGCCTGGTAGTCTGGGGGGAGGAGGTCGGCGCGGGTGGAGAGGATCTGGCCCAGCTTGATGAAGGTCGCGCCCAGGTCTTCGAGCGCCATGCGGACGTGCTCGGGCCGGGTATAGGGCTCCTCACGGCGGGGGTGGCCCAGCAGGCCCCGGTGGAACGGGATGAGCCGCTCCAGGCCGAGGACGCCGACCAGATAGCCCAGCCCGTGGCGGGCCAGGGTATCGGCGAGCTGCCGGTAGCGGCTGCGGTGGTTGGCGCGGCGCGCGTTCCTCATGTGATCTCCCTGGCGACCGGTGTTGCCAGGCTACCACGGCTGGCTGAGCCATGCCTGAGGCGGCCCTGAAGGATGGCTGAAAGCTGCCGGGGCAGCGGCATGGATGGAGCGCCCACTTGATACAATATACTATAGGATGGCGATCTCGCCCTCCTGGTGGGAACCTCACACGTCGCCGCCTGAAGCAGGCGGGCGAGAGGAGCAGCGCGACCATGCAGCGTATCCTGGTGATCGACGACGATCCCGCAGTGACCAGCGTCCTCAAGCGCGGTCTCTCGTATGAGGGGTTTGCGGTCAGCACGGCCAACTCCGGCACGGAAGGGCTGACCCTGGCACGCGACCAGTCGCCGGACCTGGTGATCCTCGACATCATGATGCCCGGCATCGATGGCCTGGAAGTGCTCCAGCGCTTGCGCGCCGCGGACCCGCAGCTTCCCGTCATGATGCTCACCGCGAAGGACGCCACGGCCGACCAGGTCCAGGGGCTGGAGCGCGGGGCCGACGACTACGTGACCAAGCCCTTCACCTTCGAGGTCTTGCTGGCGCGGCTGCGGGCGCTCCTGCGCCGGCGCGATGTGGAACGGCCGGAGGTGCTGCGCTTCGCCGACCTCAGCCTGAATACCGGGACCCGGCGCGCCCAGCGAGGACCGCGGGAGATCGACCTGACCACTACCGAGTATGACGTGCTCCGGCAGTTCCTGGAGCACCCGCGCCGGGTCCTGCCCAAGGACTTCCTGATGGACCGGGTGTGGGGCTACGACTTCGGGGGTAATTCCAACGTCCTGGAGGTGTATGTGAAGCAGCTCCGCCAGAAGCTCGAAGCGGCGGGCGAGCCGCGGCTGATCCACACCGTGCGCGGCGCCGGCTACCTCCTGCGGGAGGACTAAGGATGTCCCTGCGCCTGCGCCTGGCCCTCTGGTATGGCGGGCTGACCGGCCTGGTGGTCTTCCTGGTCAGCATGCTGTCTTACGCCGCCCATAGCCGCGCCCAGTACGATGACCTGGACCGGCAGCTAGAGAGTGCGGCGCACCACGTCGCCGGGGTCCACGCGACCGCCGGGACCTCCGATGAGCTGGCCGCCATGCTGGCGGTGCCCCTGGCGCCCAACCTGGCGGTACGGGTGTATGGGCCGGCCGGGGCGGTGCTGGTGGCCTCGCCCAACGCCGCCGCAGTCCCGGAGGCGGACCCCGCGGCCGTGCTGGCCCGTCCGTCGCAGCCGGCCTTTGACGCGCTGGCCGGACTCGCACCGCCGTTCGCGGCGGTCGATGCGGGTCGCGGCGCGTTTGGCCTGGCGGCCGGCCCCGACGGCAGCCGCTGGCGCCTCTACGTGCTTCCCGGGAACGGCGCGGTGCAGCACCTCCTCGCGGCCGCGCCCCTCGGCAGTATCGATGCATCCGTGCTGGCGTTCCGCCGGCTCATCCCGCTGCTGACCCTGGTGGGCATCGTGGTCAGCTTCGTGGGCGGCGGGCTGGTGGCCGGTCGGGCGCTGCGGCCCGTGGCGTTGCTGACCGCAACCGCGCGGGCCATTGCGCGCTCGCGCAGCTTCCGCCAGCGGGTCCCGGTTGAAGGCGGCCGCGATGAGCTGAGCCAGCTCGCCGCCACCTTCAACGAGATGCTGGCCAGCCTGGAGCAGGCCTATCAGTCCCAGCAGCGCTTCGTGGCCGATGCCAGCCACGAGCTGCGGGCGCCGCTCACGGCCATCCAGGGCAACCTGGAGCTCCTGGAGCGCCAGCCCACGATGCCGACCGAGGAGCAACGGGAGGCGATCAGCGAAGCTATCCGGGAAGCGCGCCGGCTGGCGCGGCTGGTGGCCGACTTGCTGGCGCTGGCCCGCGCCGATGCGGGCGTGGCGCTCCGCCGCGAGCGGGTGGAGTTGGACCGGGTGCTGATGGACGCGCTGAGCGAGGCCCGCCACCTGGCGCGCGGCCACCGGCTTGAGGTCACGACGATCGAGCCGGTCGTGATCGCAGGCGACCAGGACTACCTGAAGCAGCTCCTCCTCATCCTGCTGGACAACGCCCTCAGGTACACGCCCCCTCCAGGCACGGTTGCGCTGAGCCTGCGGCGCAACGGAACCCAGGCCGAGCTTGCGGTGCGCGATACCGGGGTGGGCATTGCCGCCGCCGATCTCGCCCTGGTGTTCGAGCGCTTCTACCGCGCTGACCCGGCGCATACCCGCAACCCCGGCGGCACCGGCCTGGGCCTCCCCATCGCCCGCTGGATCGTCCAGCAGCATGGCGGCGACCTCGTGCTCACCAGCGCGCCCCAGCAGGGCACCACCGCGACCGTCCGTCTGCCGCTCCGCACCCAGCCAGACCGGTAGCCGGCATTCAGAGAACCATAAGCTGCGCTTCAGCCTGGCCTCAGGAACCGGCGCGATGGTGGCGTTGTGAGGTTGTGCGTTGCCTGGCCGCGTGGATTGCGCGGAAAACCGTGGGCAACCAGGCAGGCATCTCCTCCCTTCAGCATGGCTGCCCGCAAGCTCACCGAGGAGGGGAGGTGAGGTGGATGTATTGGGTGACGGGGATTCTCGGCCTGGCGCTGCTGGTGGCGCCGTTTGTGCTGGGCTTCAGCGACCATACCGCGGCGCTGTGGGCCAGCCTTCTCCTGGGCGGAGCGATCACCCTGGTGTCCGTCGTCAAAGCCCTCGCCCAGGATGCAATGGCGACCTGGGAGTACTGGATAGCGGCGATCGCGGGCGTGGTCGCCGTGGTGGCGCCCTTCCTCCTGGGCTTCAGTGACCACGCCGCAGCGCTGTGGACCAGCCTTCTCCTGGGCACGGCAGTGGCGGCGCTGGCTGGCTATCAGGTGTTCTTTGCCGAGGCAGAGACGCATCCGACGCATGCCTAGCGTTAGGCACCGGCACGGCGCGGGGTACGGTCAGATCAGGCGGGCTGCGCAGCAGGGCAGCCTCAGCCCGCCACGGTCCACCGGCCCCGCGCCACAGTTTTCCACCCGTTTCCTGCGCAGCCACCCACCGCGATCCCACCCGCGTGCGTCCCTGGGGACGTCTCCTCTGTCCTGGTGAAAAGTCAGCGTCTCCTCAGCCCGCCTTCAGCTAGCGCTCAGCAAGCCATGTGATGCTCATGAAGGAAAGCAGGGGAAGGAGGTCAACTGTGGAGGAGTTCCTGCAAACCTACGGCACCTGGATCGTTGCCGGTCTTTTCTTCCTGTTCATGCTGTTCATGCACGGCGGTCACGGGATGGACCACGGGCAGCACGGCGGGCAGCGGCCGCCGCGGTCGGCAGGAACAGATGACGAGACCGACGAGAGGACCGCAGGCGGGTCGCGGTCACGCGGCTCTGGCGGCTGCCACTGACCGCCGACAGGTCGTCTGCGGTGCCCTCGACGGTGCGATGAGGAGGGCCGCACCGGCGCTCACGCGGCGGACGCACTCATCAGCACGCACTCAGTCGTGCTTCAGCTTATCTTCAGGAACCAGTGGCACGATGGCCGCAAGATACAGTAGAATGATGATGCACCGCATCCTTTGGCAATAGGAGGAAGCGTCCATGAGCACCGGCCAGGGTTCCGATCCCTTCCGGCGGCGCAGGCTGCGGGAGCGCCTGCGCCGGTTGCGCCCGGCAGGGCTGCTCCCGCAGGAAACACAGGCACACCTGTGGTATGCGGGCCGTGAACAGCTCCTGGCGGTGCGGAGCCTGCTCGACACGCTGATCGCCCGTCTGGAGCCAGAGAAAGAGGAACGGCCGTGACCACCCAACGCATCACGCTGCCCATCTTGAACCTGTCCTGTGGCGGCGGCGGCTCGCTCACGGTGGAGCGCGCCCTGGCGAGGGTATCCGGCGTCGTGCGGGTCTCCGTCAACCCGGCGACCGAAATGGCCTATATCGAGTACGACCCGGCGCGGACCAGCCCAGCCCAGTTGGTCGCGGCGGTCGAGCGCGTGGGGTTTCAGGCCGGCGAGCCCAGCGTGCGCTGAGCAGTGACAGGGGGAGGAGTCTGGAGCATGGCACGAATGACCGCACAACCGCCACCGACGACCGTGCGCGACCCGGTCTGCGGCATGCAGATCGCGGCGGCGAGCGCCTACGCGACGCGCCAGGTGGACGGCGTGGACATCCACTTCTGTTCACCGAGCTGCGTGGAGCAGTTTGACGCCGCGCCGGAGCGGTACCTGGCCCCGGCAGCGAAAAGCGCTGGAGCGGTGCCCGCGCTGGTGCCCTCGGCGACCACCGGCGTTCCGGAAACCATCAGTGGGCCGGTGCGCATCGAGCTGCCCCTGACCGGCGTCGGTCGCTCCGGCGGGCGTGCCCTGGAGCAGGTCCTGCGCACCACACCGGGCGTGACGAAGGTCACGGTGAACCTCCAGGACGGCCGGGCCGAGGTCCGCGGCCGGGTCTACCTGGAGTACGATCCGGCCCAGGTCGGCGTCGGGCAACTGGTGCAGGCCATCCGTGCCGCGGGCGGCGACACCGGCAGCGCCTCCCTGGTCTGGAAGGTGCGCGGCCTGTACTGCGCCGAGTGCGTGACCCGCATCGAGGACGCCCTCAAGGCCACGCCGGGCGTTCTGGACGCCGCCATGAACGCGGCCACCGAGGAGGTACAGGTGGAGTACCTGCCCAGCGCCGTGCGCCTGGAGGCGCTGCGGCAGGCGGTGGAGACCGCGGGACCGTACCAGGCCGTCCCGGCTGCCGCCCCCAGCGAGTCGGCCCTGGACAAGGAGGCTGCGGGGCAGGAGCGGGAGTACCGCAGCCTGATGCGCAAGTGGTGGTTCGGCTTCGCGGTGGGCGCGCCGACCATGGTCCTCTCCTATCCCTATCTCATCCCAGGCCTGCGGGACCTCTTTCCGCGGGGCAGCACGCAGCTCTGGGTCATGTGGATGCTGATGGGGGTTGCCAGCCTGGCAGTCATGGCCTACAGCGGCAGCCAGTTCTTTACCGGCATGTGGCAGGGCCTCAAGCACCGTCAGGCCACCATGCACACTCTCATCGCGGTGGGCACGGGCATCGCCTGGCTGTACTCTACCGTGGCGCTGCTGTTCCCGCAGATCTTTCCGTCCGAGGAGTTCACCGACGTCTACTACGACGTGACGGTGGTGGTCACCGCGCTGGTCGTCCTCGGGCTGGCTTTGGAGGTCAAGGCCAAGGGGCGCACCTCCGAAGCCATTCGCAAGCTCATCGGCCTCCAGGCCCGGACCGCCCGCGTGGTGCGGGATGGGGCGGAGCTCGATATCCCCGTCGAGGAAGTCCTGGTGGGCGACGTCGTGATCGTCCGGCCCGGTGAGAAGATCCCGGTGGACGGTCTGGTACTGGAGGGCGGCTCCGCGGTAGACGAGAGCATGATCACCGGGGAGTCCATCCCCGTGGCCAAGGGCCCCGGCAACGAAGTGATCGGCGCCACCCTGAACACCACGGGCAGCTTCCGCTTCCAGGCCACCAAGGTCGGGAAGGATACCGCCCTGGCCAACATCATCCGCATGGTGCAGGACGCCCAGGGGTCGAAGGTGCCCATCCAGCGGGTGGTGGACAGCGTTTCGGCCTACTTCACGCCGGGGGTCATGATCCTGGCGGTGGTCGGCTTCGTGATCTGGTACGATTTCGGACCGCAGCCGGCCCTGGCCTTTGCCCTCATTGTGGGGGTCACCACCCTGATCATCGCCTGCCCCTGCGCGCTGGGGATGGCCACGCCCATGAGCCTGACCACCGGCGTGGGCCTGGGGGCGCAGAACGGCATCCTGATCCGTTCTGGAAACGCGCTCCAGACCGCCGCGCGCTTGCAGACCATCATCCTGGACAAGACCGGCACCATCACCAAGGGCAAGCCGGAGCTGACCAACGTGGTGGCGGACAACGGCTTCGAGGAGGATGAGGTGCTGCGGCTCACGGCCGCGGTGGAGCGGAGCTCCGAGCACCCCTTGGCGGGCGCCATCCTGGAGGGGGCGCTGGCCCAGGGGCTGGCGCTGCCCGCGGTGGCGAACTTCAGCGCCATCCCCGGCCACGGGGTGGAGGCCGATGTCGCAGGGCGGCACGTGCTGCTGGGCAACGCCAAGCTCATGGCCGACCGGGGCATCCCCCTGGGCCGCCTGGAGGCCGAGTCCCAGCGCCTGGCCGACGACGGCAAGACGCCCATGTTTGTGGCCATTGACGGCCGGGCGGCCGGCATCATCGCCGCCGCCGATACGGTCAAGGAGGACTCGGTGGCGGCCATCGCCGCCCTCAAGCGCGAGGGGCTGGAAGTGGTGATGATCACCGGCGACAACCGGCGCACCGCGGCGGCCATCGGGCGGCAGGTGGGGGTGGACCGGGTCTTGGCGGAGGTGCTGCCCCAGGACAAGGCCCACAACGTCCAGAAGCTGCAGCTGGAGGGCAAGAAGGTGGGGATGGTGGGCGATGGCATCAACGACGCCCCGGCCCTGGCCCAGGCCGACGTGGGTTTCGCCATCGGCACCGGCACCGATGTCGCCATCGAGTCGTCCGACATCACCCTGATCAGCGGGAGTCTGCGGGGCGTGGCGGCCGCCATCGCCATCTCCCAGGCCACCATGCGCAACGTGTACCAGAACCTGTTCGGCGCCTTCGTCTACAACAGCCTGGGCATCCCGGTGGCCCTGGGGCTGCTCTACCCCTTCACCGGACTGCTGCTGTCCCCGCTGATGGCGGCCCTGGCCATGAGCTTCAGTTCGGTCACGGTCATCGCCAACGCCAACCGGCTGAAGCGGTGGAAGTTGAGTGGTGAGTAATGAGTGCTGAGTGCTGAGTGGGGTGGCGGGGACTGATTCCTCATTGCTCAGCACTCAACACTTCGGAGGAGGGAGTGCCATGACTACTGACCAGATTATCGTCACCCTGGGCGGGATCCTTGCCATTGCCGCCATCGCTTGGTTCTTCTGGGGGCCGCGCAGGGGTGGCTACCGGGCGGCGGTCACCTCCGGCGGCTACCAGGAGGCCATGGTCCTGGTGAAGGGCGGCTACACCCCGGATGTCATCGTGGTGCAGCACGGCAAGCCCGTCCGCTTGAACTTCCGTCGCGAGGAGACCGCGGCCTGCTCCGAGATGGTGGTCTTCGGCGACTTCGGCAAGTCGGCCAGGCTCCCGGAGGGGGAAACGGTGCCGGTGGAGTTCCTGCCGGAGAAAGCCGGAGAGTACGAGTTCACCTGCCAGATGGGGATGCTGCGGGGCAAGCTGGTGGTGGAGTGAGGAGTTGCGCTGGCTGGCGCGAGCGCCCGGACCGGTCTCTTCGGTCACTGGATCGGTGGCGTTGCACGGAGTGTCGCGTCGTATGACAAATCCTTGGAAATAATGCCATCTCATAGCCAGGAACCTGGGTGCTTTGCGTTCTAAAAAACGGCAGCGCAGCGCCGGGAAGAGAGAACGTGGCCCATCCTCGACCGCGCAGCCAGTCCATAGCGATCGCCGCGCACGGTCGCCGGATCGAGGAAGTTGGGGAGGAGGAAGCAGCATGGCATATCCGCAGATGCGAGACCCGCGGGAGATGGAGGGCCCCGCGGTGCGACTGGTCCCGGCGCCTACCATCCAGATTGCCGGCGAAATTCTCGTAGACCTGTTCGGCCCTCCGGAAGGGCGCTCGTTCGCAGTACGCTACTGGGACGGCTCCATCGCAGGCCCGGCGCCGGGACCGATGCCCCCCTTTACCCTGGCGCTGCGGCGACCGGGCGCCCTGCGGCGCATGCTCTTGCCCCCGTCGGAGCTGGCATTGGCCGAGGCCTACCTGCGCGACGACTTCGATATCGAAGGGGACATCGAAGCAGCGGCCGGCCTGGCCCACGGCCTCGCGCAGCGGCTCCTCTCGCCCCGTACCCTGGCGCGCCTGGTCCCCCGGCTGCGCGCTTTGCCGGCCAATGACCTGCCCCGTGAGGACGGGAACAGTCTCCGCGGGCCGGCGCGCTTCCGGCTGGGGTTCCGCCATTCCCGGCGCCGGGATGCCGCGGCCGTGCGCTACCACTACGACGTGGGGAACGACTTCTATGCGCTCTGGCTGGACCGCCGCATGGTATACTCCTGCGCCTACTTTCCCACGGGTGCAGAAAACATCCATGCCGCGCAGGAGGCCAAACTGGAGTACATTTGCCGCAAGCTGCGGCTCCAACCTGGGGAGCGCCTGCTGGACATCGGTTGCGGCTGGGGCGGCCTGGTGCAGTACGCCGCCGAGCGCTACGGGGTCCGGGCGCTGGGCATCACGCTGAGCGAGCCGCAGGCGGCGCTGGCGCGGGAGCGGATCGCCGCGGCCGGACTGGGCGACCGCTGCCGCATCGAGGTGCGGGACTACCGGGACCTGCCCGGAGAGGCCCGCTTCGACAAGCTGGTCAGCGTGGGGATGGTGGAGCATGTAGGCGCGGCCAAGCTGCCGACCTACTTCGCCCAGGCGCACCGGCTCCTCCGGCCAGGCGGCCTGTTCCTGAATCACGGCATCGTGGTCACGACCCCTTATCCGCCGGTGGGTGTTGTCGGGCGGTTCATGCGCTGGCTGTGGCAGCCGGGCAGCTTTATCGAGCGGTACGTGTTCCCCGACGGAGAACTGGTCTTCCCCGGGGAGATGGCCCAGCGCGCGGAAGCGGCGGGGTTTGAGACCCGTGATGTGGAGAGCCTGCGGGAGCACTATGCCCTGACCCTGCGCCGCTGGGTACGACGTCTGGAAGCCCGGCGCGACCAGGCCGTGCAACTGGTGGGAGAAGCGACCTACCGGGTCTGGCGGCTGTACCTGGGGGCCATGGCGCGGGAGTTTGCCGCCGGCAACATCGGGGTCATCCAGGCGCTCTTGAGCAAGCCGGACGAGCGTGGCCGCAGCCATCTGCCACTCACGCGGGACGATCTGTACCTTCAGGGCGCAGAGCAGGAAGCGCAAGCAGCGTGACGTGGAGCGGCCGTGACTGGAGCAAGAAGCCGAAGAACTATTGAGTGAGGTGGAAGGGCAGTGCCATGGCGACTGCATCACGCTCAGAGGTGGGCAGCTTCCTCCGCTCCCGGACCGGCCTGGTCCTGGCCGCCTTCCTGGGGATCGCCGGCTTCTTGCTGGTGATGGAGCATACCGCCCACCGGTTCGGGGCGCTGCCCTACCTCCTGCTGCTGGCGTGTCCCCTGCTGCACCTGTTCCTCCACGGCGGACACGCTGACCACGGCGACGGACACCACCAGGGTGCCGGGGGAGTGAGGCAATGAGCAACGAGACACCGGCGTACGGCCTCTGGCCGCTGGTCGTCATCAACGCGGCGGTGTTCATCATCTTCGCCTTCAGCTTCGCGCGTCCCCGGACGGGGCGGGACTGGCGCTCCTTCGGCGCCTTCTCCGCCTTCCTGGTGGCGCTCTTCACCGAGATGTACGGGTTCCCGCTCACCATCTATCTGCTGTCGGGCTGGCTGGGCAGCCGCTACCCCGGACTGGACCCGTTTTCCCACAACGCCGGCCACCTGTGGGAGACCTTACTGGGCTGGGAGGGCGACCCCCACCTCAACCCACTGCACCTCCTGAGCAATGTCGTCATCGGTGGTGGCTTCATCCTGCTGGCCGCGGCCTGGAGGGTGCTGTATGAGGCCCAGCGGAGCCACCGGCTGGCTACCACCGGCCCCTACGCCCAGGTGCGCCACCCGCAGTACCTCGGTTTCGCCCTCATTATGATCGGGTTCTTGCTCCAGTGGCCGACGGTCCTGACCCTCATCATGTTCCCGGTCCTGATGACGATGTACGTCCGCCTGGCCCGGCGTGAGGAGGTCGAGGTGCTGGCAGCATTCGGTGAAGTGTACGCCCGTTACGCCGCGGCGACGCCTGCCTTGCTTCCTCGGTTCAGGGGAGGACGCCCGAAAGGGCTGGCGGCCACGCAACGCCGACCGGAAGGGGACCATGACAGGACGTCGTGGCCTCCCGACGACGGCGGTCCTCCTGGTGGGGCCGGTGCCGTCGGCCGGGAGCAGCCGGAAGATGTGAAGGAGGTGGTGCGACCATAAGACGCTACGTACGCGTCCTGGGAGACGGCAGGCGTCCCGCTCCCGGCGGCGTGCTGGTGGTTGGTAGGGGGAGGACCATGACGGCAATATCTTTGGGGAACCAGGCTGGGAGGGGGAATGCTCCGACCGGAGGGCGTGTACTCATTATCTCGGAGATGCTGTACCAAGCCCGCGGCCTCCAGCGCCTCCTGGAGGAGATGGGCAGGGAGGCCACGCTTGCGACCAGTGAAGACGTGGGGCTGGCCTATCTCAGCCTGAGCCACTACGATACCGTGGTGATTGACGTGGATATGGGCTACCGGGCCGTGGACGACCTGGCGACACGCCTGCGGCGGGACCATCCCGGCAGCGAGGTCGCCATCCTGGTGGGGTGGTGGGATGCGCGCGCCGTGGACATGCGGCCCTACTGCGACACGCTCATTTGTAAGCCCGTTGATCCGCGCCAGATCCGGGAGGCGCTGGAGCGGCGCGCGGGATGACCCGCTTGCCACAGCGCAGGGGTGCGGCCCGCTGACGGCAGCGACCACACCGCGCCGCCATGCTCTTCGGCCAAGCGCCAGCAGGCGGAGACGTTCGGCTCGAGCCAAACGCGACAGACGGATGATCACGGAGGAGGGAGCGACGATGGCGAAAGACCCGGTGTGTGGGATGGAGGTCAACGAGCGGCAGGCAGCCGGACAGCGGCAGCACGCCGGCCAGACGTACTACTTCTGTAGCCAGGGCTGCCTGACGGCGTTCGAGAAGGAGCCGGGGAAATACGCGGCGCCGCACGGCGGCCACGGGCACCACGGCCACTAATGGTCGGTCAATGAAGGATTGGTGGGTTCTGTCATTGTTCTGAACATGGGGGGCAGCCTCGTAGCGCGGGCCCTGGTGGCCCGTCGGGGTGGAGCGGGGGACCAGCCCCCGCGCTACGGCCGGTGCCCCTTTTCTTAGGGCCTCGACCCTGGCACCCAGCTCGAATGCTTACGCTCTTACTCTCGTAGTCCGCCCCGCGGCAACCGCGCTCCATCCGGACAGCACCCCGCCACCCCCCGTCCCTTTTTGGCCCCAGGCAACGTTCCACACGACAATACGGGGATACTGCCAGCAGGTCTCTGCATGGACCTGTCGTGGTTGGCATCCGGCCTTCACTGGTTGCGATCGCTGACCTCGTATCCACGTGCCCCTCAGCGTTCCTTTATTCCTACCTTCCGGAACCGCGCTCTCTGGGAAAGGCGAAGGAACGCGGGTCAAGCAACCCAACGTCAAAGCCCGTGCTCCACCAGGATGCTTCCACGAGACCATGCCGGGCTCGCGCAACACTCGCCCGAAGGAAGACCACCCTATCCGGCGCAATCTTCCGTAGAGGAACAACAATGCGCTCCCAGAGCAGACGCACCGACAGGATGTGCTCCACGCTGGTCGCGGCCGTCGCCCTAGTCGTGATGGCCGCGACGCTCCTCGCGCCTCCGGCGCTCTCCCAAGCGGGCGGCAACGGTGGGCCGATGGAGGGCGGGGCTCCGGTTGGTCGGGAGGCCCCGCGCCGGCCCGGAGGTACGTGGGAGGAGGGGGTGTTTCTGGTGAAGTTCCAGCCCGGCACCCCCGCCGAGGCGATCCGCCGCGCCCACGCGCAGAGCGGGGCAGTAGAGCTCGACAGCATTCCCCAGATCGGCGTGCGCCGCATGCGCGTGCCCCCGGGCGCCAGTACCGCCGAGATGGTGGCCCTTTACCAGCAACACCCCAACGTGGTGTACGCAGAATCGAACTTCCTGATGGGGGAACAGGATGCCCCCAACGACCCCGACTTTGTTGCGGGCCTGCAATGGAACCTTGAGATTATCGGGGCGCCCCTGGCCTGGGACATCGCCACGGGCAGCGCTGCGGTGGTGGTGGCCGTGGCCGACTCGGGGGTCTACGCCGCCCATGAAGACCTCGCCGCGAAGCTCACCGCCGGATACAACTTCGTGGATGGGACTACCGACACGGCAGACGTCACCGGACACGGTACCAGGGTTGCCGGCATCGCCGGCGCCGCTACCAATAACGCCACGGGTATGGCCGGTCTGGCGCGCCTGAACCCGGTGATGCCGTTGCGGGTGGTCAACACCAGCGGGTACTCTTCCTACTACCTGGTGAGCCAGGCCATCGTCTACGCCGCGGACCACGGGGCCAAAGCCATCAACATCAGCCTGGGGGGGACGGACCCCAGCGCCTCCCTCCAGGACGCGGTGAACTACGGCTGGAACCAGGGCATGGTCCTGGCGGCGGCCGCCGGCAATTACGGCGCTCGCGGCGTGCTGTACCCGGCCGCGTGCGACAACGTCCTCGGCGTCGGCGCTTCCACCGCGGACGATCTCAAGGCCGGCTTTTCCAACTATGGACCAGGACTGGACGTGCTCGCCCCGGGGCAAGGGGTCGAGGCCACCGAGGCCAGCGGGGGGTACGGCGCGGTGTTTGGCACGTCCTTCGCTTCCCCGCACGTCGCAGCCCTGGCCGCGCTCCTCGCATCCGCCAACCCTGCACTGACCAACTGGCAGGTCGTGGACCTCATCACCGGCACCGCCAGGGACCTGGGGACGCCCGGCTGGGACGAGTACACCGGCTACGGCCGCATCGACGCCGCCGCAGCCGTGCAGCAGGCCGTGCGTACTGCTCCCGACCCGACGGCCACGCCGACCCCGACGCCTTCCCCAACGGCGACGGCGACCCCGACACCCACGCCCACCGCCACGGCGACACCCACACCCACGGCCACGGCCGGTACCAAGACCGAGACCTTCAGCGGGCGCGTCGACCTGCGCAAGGGGCCAGCACTGGCCGACCACACCATGGCGGTAATGGCCGGGGGGAAGGTCTCCGCGCGCCTGGAATGGCGCGGCGGTGGGAACCTGGACCTATATCTGCTGGGTCCCTCGGGCAGCCCAGTGGCCGCGGCGAGCGGGAAGAATAAACCAGAGCAGATCGATGCCGCGGTCTCGGACCTCGGAACATACACGCTGCGGGTGGTGGCGGTCGCCAACGCCGGGGACTATACGCTGACGGCTACCCATCCGTAGGGCCACGCCCGGACGGCGCGAGGGGCCTACCCTACGCCAGGGTGGGCCCCTCCTTCTTGCACCTGGTCTGTTACGTGGCGCTCCTGCCTTCTTGCCTGCTCCCTCCCTTATCTCACCTTAGGGTGCCGGCGGAGACGGCAGGTCCACATTGGCGTCCCACGGGTCGGGGGCGTTGACGACGGTAGTCCCACCCACGATGACGTCCGCATCCAGATTGCCGAAACTCGCCCCGGAGGTGAGGCCGCACAGGGCCGATTCGCTGATACCGCCCGGCAGTCCCAGTGCCGTCAGGGTGGTCCCGCTCTGGCCGTCGAGGGTGACGGATGCCGGCACCAGCACGTCGCTGATGTCGTTGCAGGCGAAGATGATGATGCGGAACTTCTGGACGTTGCCGAAGTTCACGGCCCCGGTAGCCGCCCCGGCGCCGACCGTGACCTTCCACTTCCCGGTGGCCACGAAAGCGACGTTGGTCCGGTTGTCCCCGGCGCCGTCCGGGAAGGTCTGGTTCCAACCGGTCTGGACGGTCTCGATGGCGCAGTAGTCCCCGCTCGGGACATTCACCGTGCTCCAGGCCCCGTTGCTATCGGTGACCAGGACGTTGCTCACGCCGTTTGCAGAGTTGCCATCCAGGTCGATGGGGTTGCCAAGGGCGTCCCGGGGGACGTCGTTCCCGGGGTCGCAGTCACCATCGAACACCACCACGGTGATCTGCCAGCCGCTCAGGCCGGGCTCCGGGGAGGAGGTGGCGGTGTGGATGAAGGTCCCGATGTCCTCAGCGCCCTCGGTGCCGCCGTCGTAGAACTTGAAGCCGCCCAGGGTACCCTGCTGCGGGATATGGTCGTTGGTGAAGGTGCAGACCACGTCGTCGCCTGCGGCCATGGCAGGCGTCATCACGAGGTCGAGGGCGCCGGCGACGTTGCCGGCGGTGGCCGACTGGCTGCCCCTGCTGCCGGCCGCGCCGCCCCGGTCGCGACACTCGATGCTCACGTTGTAGCTCGCCAGGTTCGGAGAGCCTGCGCCCGCGGTTTCGCTCACGTCGTTGGTCCCGACGTCCACGGAGAGCTGGCCGGTGGTGTCGCCGTTGCCGGCGTCCGCCTTCTGGATAACGCCCTCGACTAGCAGGTTGAAGCGGTCGTCGGCGCTGCTATCGAACGCCGTGGCGTTCAGGATGACCTTGATGACCTCCAGCAGGGGCTGCCGGGTGTTGGTGAAGACGCAGGTGATCTGGTCACCCGCTTCCACGGTGAAGGTCCCCGTCCTGGTGGTCGCGTCGGTGACGTTGCTGGCAGTCAGCACGTTGGCGAGGGCAGCGTCCACGCAGGTGACGCTGGTCACGTAGGCGGAGAGGCCCGGGCTGGGCGTGCCGGCCTGCTCCTTCGCCGTGTGGCTGCCGATGGAGGTCGCGAGCTCGCCCGTGGTGCCACCGTCCCCCACGTCGTCGCCCGTGCCGGCGGGGATGACGGCGTCCACGCCCAGGTCGAACCTGCCGGTGTCGCTGCTGGGGACCAGCACCTTGTTGACCACTACGGTGGGGATGATGGCGCTGGTCTTCAGGGACCGGTCCTGGTTGCCCAGGGTGAAGGTCGTGCCGCCGGTCGCCATCTCGATGAGCCGCATGTGGTAGGGCGACCCGTCGATGGCGCTGGCCGACTGGTCGCCCCCCCAGTCCCCCTGGAAGGCGATGTGGCCGGCCCAGGCCAGCACCGCGGTGGCGCTCGTGGCGGTAAACTCGATCTTCGCGGTGGTGACGCACCGGTCGCCGTCTTTGACGTTCTGGGAGACGTAGCTGACCGAGAGCGACGAGACGCCCCACCCCTTCACGAACTGCCCGGCGGTGGGAGGCGTGGCGAAACTGGTGAGACCGCTCGCGCCGCACTGGGCGTTCGGGAAGGAACCGCCGGGGGATCCGAGGTTCGGGGCGGGGATGGCGCCCGTTGCGTCGGGGCTGGCCGGGTTGCAGCCCGAGACGATGTCGCTACAGGGGTCGTTGTTGTTGGCGTGGAAGGCCGTTGCCGTCGCCGACGTGGTCTCGGTCACGTCGAAGCTCCCGATCAGGTCCAGGGCGTGCAGACCGCCTTTGGTCACGTCCCACTGGATGGTCACGGAGCTGGTCCCGGTGGTGTCGAGGTTATCCAGCCTGACCCGGTAGGGGAGGAACTCATCCTCGCGCCAGTGGGCGTTGGTATGGCCCGCGTTGCCGTTGACGTACCCCGTGCTGCCGTTGGCCTTGCACTCCACGAACGGGCCCGCCACCCCGCCGTTGCGGCACCGGTCCAGGTCCGCGGACGGCCGGCTGGCCGAAAGCTGTGTGACGTGGGTGTCCGGCTGGATGGGGGCCGCCTGGGTCAGGGCGGAGGGCGCCAGGGCTCCCAGGACCAGCCCTCCCACCAGGGTGAAGGCGCTGACCGGGGCCAGGGCCAGCCACCATCGCTTCAGTTTTCTCGAAGTATGCACCACTGTCAGATTTCCTCCCATGCTGCTCTGGTTCTCCCGTGGTACCGGTCGGCGCCCGGCGCGGCGTGACGTGTCGTCGGCAGGTGCGGTGGTAGCGGTGGGCCATCACTTCCTTTCTATTACGCCTCTCCTCTGCGGCGCCGCATGCCCGGCGCCAGCGATAGCGCCCGGCGACGCTTCCGGTTGCCGCGTCGGGCGAGCGACAGGTGCCCGCGACGCTCAGGGCGAGAAGAGCCGCCAGACGGCCAGGATCATGAACGACACCAGGACGATCACTCCCCACCCGTACAGCGTGGCTCGCATCGTCGACCTCCTCTTTTCGGCTGCCATGCACCATCATTCGGGCCTGACTACGTGGCCTGCCTCCTTGTTGCTGGCGTTCCCCTCAGCACGACGTGCTCCTTGGGGTACGTCCCTTCAGGGGAGCGTATAGCGGGGTAGGCGTCGCCCCCGGCCACCTCCTACCGCCCGACTTCAGGGATCTCCCTTCTTGCTCCTCGCCTAGCAGTGTTCTGTTATCAAAGAGTTTAACTTAAGTAAAAGGTTAGTAGTAAATGAATACAATGTTGCAACTCGGTCGGCAGCACACGGCGCGACGGAGGTCGCCGTGCGCGGGACCGAGAGCTTCAGCAAAGCGAGGGCCAGCGGGCCAGGAGGAGTTTGGGCGGGCGATGGTGCACAGCTCTCGCGGAGGAGCGGCGGGGAAGGGGGAGCACTCCTTCCCCAGGAGCCGACAATCGGTGGACCTGCACCACCGCAGGCAGATCGGGTTCGTTCAGGCGCTCATAGGGAACGGAATGGGCGAGGCAGCCTACCGAGATGGGGTCATGTTACGAAAACTTGTAGTCTATACATCGGTAATGATTACATGCTAACTAATTTCTCATCAGTATGGAGGAAGGGTTAGCCTTATCTCTTGACAAATCTAATTTATAAGTATACCATCTAAATCATCTGAGTATACCAGAAGCACAAGGCAATGTATGGACATAGTGCAAAATTCAGGGCGGACACTCCGGCGGTACTCCAGAAGGGGATGGTGACGACCTGCTTCCCTGTACCTGGCCGCCTGATGGTCGTCCGGACTTCGCCTTAGCCACGCAGATAGAGGGCAGAGCCGGGGATAGGCTCTCGCCCGCTACCCGGTGGGGAACACCACCGATGCACCGGAATCCCAGGCACGGAGCGGACCCTGCGCTACCAGGCTCGTAGCTCGCCCAGAGAAGAAAGGAGCGATGGCGATGGCTCATGGGATATCAGTGGGACAGTTTCGGCGGCACGTACTGCACGTGGCAACGCTCTTGCTCGTGGCGTTCATGCTGGCATGCACCTCGGCACAGGCGCCCAAGCCCGTCGAGCAGCAGCAACCGCAGCAGCCGGCCCCCAAAACGTCGGAAGTCACCGTGACGGATGTCGTCGGCAGGGCGGTGACGGTCAAGCAGCCGGTCGAGCGGATGATCCTCACGGAAGGCCGCATGCTCTACGTCATCGCGGCGCTGGAGAAAGAGGACCCCTTCAAGCGGATCGTCGGCTGGGTGGAGGACCTCAAGACCACGGACCTCGACGCCTATGAGAAATACCTGGCCAAGTTCCCGAAGATGGCCGACATCAAAGTCTTTGGCAGCCCAGCACGGGGCGAGTTCAGCGCCGAGCAGGCCATCGCGCTCAAGCCGGATCTCGTTATCGTCAACTACGATTCCTATCCCCGGGCGGTGGAAACGGGCCTTCTGGACCAGCTCGCCAAGCTGGGCGTGCCCTCGGTGGTGACCGACTTCCGGCAGTACCCTCTGGAGAACACGGTCCCCAGCACGCTGCTCCTGGGCAAGGTGCTGGGCCAGGAGGAACGCGCCCAGGCGGTCGTGGACTACTACCTCCAGCAGGTGAACCTGGTCTACTCCCGGCTCGACAAGATCACGGCGGAGAAACCGCTCGCCTTCATGCTCCGCGCCGCCGGACTCCTCGACTGCTGTGGGACCTTCGGCAGCGGCAACCTTGGCCTCCTCGTGGAGCGGGCAGGCGGCAAGAATCTCGGCTCTGCGCTGCTGCCGGGCTGGTCAGGCACCATCAACCCGGAGAAGGTGCTGGCGGCCGATCCGGGCGTCATCATCGCCACTGGCTCGAACTGGACGCACTCCGCGAACAAGAAGGGCACCTACGTCAGCCTGGGCTACAAGGCCAGCGCAGACTCGGCCGCGACCGACCTGCAACAGCTCATCAAGGAGCAGCCCGGCTTCGAGAACCTGAGCGCAGCCAAGCACGGACGGTTCCATGCCATCTGGCACCAGTTCTACAACTCGCCCTACCACTTCGCGGCCTTGCAGCAGTTCGCCAAGTGGCTCTACCCCGAAGAGTTCCAGGACCTCGATCCGGAGCGCGCGCTCCGGGAGTTCCACCAGAAGTTCCTGCCCATCGAGTATACCGGGGCCTTCTGGGGATCCCTCCGCAAGTAGTCGCTCGTTGATGGCGTCGCCGCGGCTGGGGACCACCACACTGCTGGTCCCCAACCGCCGACCTGGGAAGGACACGGTATGGCAGGGACCACAACCATCACCACCTGGACGCGCGAGCTTCAGCAGTTGCACGCCAAGCGCGCCTACGGCCAGATCACGCGGCGGAAATACCTGGTCCTGGTGGGCTTCGCCGCCGCGCTCCTGGGTTCTGTCGCGGTGGACATCTCGTCCGGGCCGGCGGGGTTGACGCTGGCGCACGTCCTCACAACGCTCCTCTGGCCCACCAGCGTGGACCCGACGATGCAGGTCATCGTCTGGGACATCCGGATGCCGATGGCGCTGATGGCCGCCGTCGTGGGAGCGTCGCTGGCGGTCGCCGGGGCCGAGATGCAGACCATCCTCAACAACCCCCTCGCCAGCCCCTTCACGCTGGGGATTTCCGCCGCGGCGGGCTTCGGCGCGGCGCTGGCCTTCGTCCTGGGCGTCAGCGTCATCCCCTTCGCCGGCATCTTCTTCGTCTCGGCGAATGCCTTTGTCTTTGCGCTGCTGGCGTCGCTGTTCATCTATGTCTTCAGCAAGATGCGCGGGGTCAGCACGGAGACCATGGTGCTCCTGGGGATCGCCCTGGTCTTCCTCTTCAGCGCCCTCATGGCCCTCATGGAGTATTTGGCCTCGGAGCAGGCCCTCCAACAGGTCGTCTTCTGGACCCTGGGCAGCCTGGCCAAGTCCTCCTGGCCCAAGATCGGTATTGCCCTGGCGGTGCTGCTGGCCACCATGCCCTACTTTATGACCCAGGTCTGGCGGCTGACGGCGCTCCGCTTGGGCGATGACAAAGCCAGGAGCCTGGGGGTGAACGTGGAACGCCTCCGGCTGAACGTACTCATTGCGGTGTCGCTCCTCGCGGCGACCTCCGTCTCCTTCGTCGGCACCATTGGCTTCGTCGGCCTGGTCGGCCCCCACGTCGCCCGGATGCTGGTGGGCGAGGACCAGCGCTACTTCCTCCCGACATCTGCCCTGGCCGGCGCGGTGCTGCTGTCCACGACCTCCGTGGTCAGCAAGTCCATTGTCCCCGGCGTGCTGGTGCCCATCGGCATCATCACTTCGCTCATCGGCGTACCTTTCTTCCTGAGCCTCATCATGGTCCGCAGGAGGCAGCTCTGGTAATGAAGCTCATTGTGGAAGACCTCTCCTTCAATTATGGTCCGAAGCTGGTTCTCAAGGGTGTGACCATGGATAGGGCAGAACCGGGCATGGTCACCGCGGCCATCGGCCCCAACGCGGCGGGCAAGAGCACGCTGCTCAAGTGCATCGCCGGGTTGCTCAGAGGACGGGGCCGGGTGCTCCTGGACGGCCGGGACGCCAAGACCTTCGGCAAGGACCTCATCCGGTACGTGACCTACCTGCCCCAGGAGAACCCCGTGAACGCCGTACTGACGGTCTTCGAGGCCGTGCTCCTGGCCCGGCAGCACGCTGGCTCGTGGCAGGTGAGCGACGACGACCTGAATGCGGTCAGCGAGGTGCTGCACGACCTGGAGATCGACGACCTGGCGCTGCGGTACCTGAACGAGCTGAGCGGCGGCCAGAAGCAGATGGTCTCTATCGCGCAAGCGCTGGTCCGCAACCCCAGGGTGCTGCTGATGGATGAGCCGACCAGCAGCCTCGACCTCCAGCGGCAGCTCGAAGTGCTGGAGCTGATGCAGCGGGTGACGGCGGAACGCAACATGACCACGATCATCGCGCTGCACGACCTGAACCTAGCAGCACGGTATGCCGACCACTTCGTGGTGATGCGGGAAGGGGCGGTGTACGCCGCAGGCGCGGGCCACGAGGTGCTCACGCCGGAGATGCTGCGGGATGTCTACGGGGTCCATGGTACGGTGTTGCTGGACCAAGGAGGGGTGCCTCAGGTCACCGCGCTGGGATCCCTCAAGAGAGGCAGGCTGGTGCCGCAGGAAACGATGATCTGAAAAGATAGTAAGGAGCGACCACGCGATGGCGAACACGATGACCAATGCCGAGGTAAAGCGCCTGGTTATCCAGCACTGGGAGCGCCGCGCCGCCGATTTCGACGAGCGGCCGAATCACGGTCTGCACAGTGACGCCCAGCACCAGGCATGGCGGGAGGTGCTGGGCCGCCTCGCCGGGCCGGATCCCCTGCGGATGCTGGACGTGGGCTGTGGCACTGGGTTCCTCGCGCTCTTGCTGGCCGAGCTGGGTCACCAGGTTGATGGCATTGACCTGGCAACCGAGATGCTGGAGCGGGCGCGGGCGAAGGCAGCAGCGGCCGGGTTAACCGTGTACTTTCAGACGGGCGATGCCGAAGCACCCGACGCGCCGGATGGCACCTACGACCTGGTGGTCGAGCGCCACGTCATCTGGACGTTGCCGGATCCGCCACGGGCCGTACGCTCCTGGTTGCGGGTGCTGAGGCCGGGCGGTCGGATGGTCCTGATTGAGGGGAGCGGGGGCATCCGGCAGGGGCAGGAGATGCCGGCGGAGTATGCGGAGATCTACGGGCAACTCCCGTTCTCGACGGACCGCTCCAGCGAACGGCTCACCGCTTTCCTCCAAGATCAGGGCGTGGTGGATCTGGTGGTGGAGCCGCTCATGGATCCGGTGCTCTGGGGGAGTGCGAACACCGGGCAGCGCTATGCCATCATCGGCCGCAAGCCACGGTACCGCGACGCACTCCCCATGCGGTCAGCGTGACGGTAGCCGGCCCGGAACTGGGCGGGGATGCGACGCATGGCCCTGTACTGCTTGCTTCGTGTGATGCCCTGGGGTGAAGACCACCGTACCGTCACGGACTGGCCGTTGTCCACAGTTTGGAGGTGGACTTTGGTCGAGTAGTCGCCTTGGCTCCGTCCCAGGGCTTGGGCGGCCGGGTCCCCTTTTTGCCCCGACCGCATGCCGGTGAGCACGAACCACGGTGCCAGCGAGACGTGCGCGGTCCAAGAATCGGATCAGTCAGGGCAGCACAGACGTTGCACACGCCCTAGCCAGTGACATCGGGTTGGCATCAACGCACCAAGGAAACCACAAAGCACAAGGCCGGAACCCCAATATCGAGGTCCCGGCCTCCGTGTCGTTCCCATATGTAGTACCGAGGGTGGGACTCGAACCCACACGCCCCTTCCGGGGTCAGCGGATTTTAAGGGAGCCGCGCCCCCCTTCACTCCTCCGGTTTTCTTCCTCGATAGCCTCCAAAATGTTCCGCCATTTGCCAGCGTAAGACAGGCCGTTGGCTTATCGTTGGCTTACCACCACGAGGGCAGGCTCTCAGGCGGGGCCTGCTCTTTCGCGCGCTTTTAGGCTCCCAGTGGGACAGCATGGAGACCGCATACCGATGCCTCTCGATCTCACCCTCGCCGATGTGCAGGTGCTTCAAGGGGACTGCCGCGAGCTGTCGCGGGAACTCCCGGACGACTGCGCGCAGCTTGTCCTGACCGACCCACCCTACAACCTGGGCATCCCCTACCCGGACTACGAGGACCGGCTGCCGTGGGAACGCTACTGGGACATGGCGCACCAGGTCCTCACGGAGTGCAAGCGCATTCTGCGGCCGGGGGGCGTCCTCGCCGCGCTGCTGCCCTTCACCGCCCAAGAGATGGCTGACGGACCGCCCGGCCACAACCGGAAGCGGGTAGAACGCCGGCGCGTCGGACCGCCAGTCCCCATGCTGGCCTACTGGATCGCGCTGACCCAGGACGCGGGTCTGCTCTACGAGGATGTCATCGCGGTCATCCATGCGTGGAACGGGGAGGGCGAAGGAACTGCCATCGGGACCGCCATCGGCGGCTCGTCCCGTCCGCGCATGAGGACGGTGGCCCGTGCCCTGTTGGTGTGCTTTAACGAGAGCGCTGCCGTCCCTGGCCGGAGCGGGAAGTGGGGCTGGGGTGCGGGCGACCTCCCGATCCTGGAGGCGTGCAAGAACGCCTGGTACGTCCGACCTGCGTGGGGCAGCGGGGTGGGCCACCCGACGCCCATGCCGGCGTTGGCCGCGGCGCGGGCGATCCGGCTCTGGAGCAACGAGGGGGACCTCGTGGTCGATCCGTTCTGCGGCTCAGGAGTAGTGTTGCAGGAGGCTCGCAACGCCGGCCGCCGGGCGGTGGGGATAGACATCAGTAGGACGTCCTGCGGGATTAGTGAGCGGCGACTGAGCCAGCAGGTAATGTGCTTCACCGGTGACGCATGAGCATCTACGTCTCTGATGCCGTTTGGGAGCACTCGCAGCAGAGCGGCAGCGCGCTTACCGTGCTGCTGGCCTTGGCGCGCCATGCCAATGACCAGGGCTACTGCTTTCCCTCCCTCGCGAAACTCATGGCTGAAACACGCCTGAGCGAGCGTGCCGTGCGGATGCACCTGCGAGGCCTGGAGGAGGCAGGGGAGATAAAAACGGAGCAGGGGCGCGGGAGGGGCAACGTCAACGTCTACTGGATTATAGTCGGTCCCTACGCCCAGCGCGGAGAAAAGGGGCAAAATCCGGCAGAAAAGGGGCAACCTGCTGCAACAAAAGGGGCAATCCAGCGCGGAGAAAAGGGGCAAAATCCGGCAGAAAAGGGGCAACCTGCTGCAACAAAAGGGGCAATCC
>JACQUQ010000143.1 GCA_016210175.1 Chloroflexota bacterium
CCGGAGAAGCGCTATGCGATGCTGAAGGAGATGGCGAAGATCATCTACAACGACCACGTGTCGCTGCACAGCTACAACGAGGTGCTGATCCCCGGCTTCTGGAACTACGTCAAGGGGTACAATCCCCCGATCCCCAAGAAGCCGCATCAGACCACCTACCGGCACGACACGACCTGGATCGATGCCGATTCGCCGCTCCGGATGCGGTAGGCCGTACCGTTCGGCGCACGGTGGAGGCGCACGCAGGGCACGGTGAGTCGGGAGCAGGGAGCACCAGTGGGGCTATCCCGGCCCGGGGAGACCCCTTGGGGTGGATGTGTGAGGAGGCGACCATGAAGGCGACATTCCTCCGTAGCTGGATCGTGATGCTGTCCCTTGGGGGGCTCCCCCTGCTCGTCGCCTGTACGGCGCCGAGTGTGCCGCCGGCGCCGGCCCAGCCGGAGGCCCCGGCCCAGGCGGCCGCCCCAGCGCAACCGTCGGCTCCGGCGCAGCCCGCCAAGGAGCAGCCGCGCCGGGGTGGCCTCCTCATGACCCACCAGTCCCTGGGGGAGCCTCCGAGTTTCGACGTCCACGCCGAGACCTCCGTGGGCACCATGTCGACCCAGCTTCCCCAGTATGACCAACTGATCATGTACGACCCCCTGGAGGCGGGCAAGATCGTGCCCGACCTGGCCGAGCGCTGGGAAGTGAGTCAGGACGGCAACACCTATACCTTCTTCCTCCGCAAGGGCGTGACCTTCCACAACGGCGCTCCCTTCACCGCCGCGGATGTGAAGTTCAGCCTGGAGCGTATCAAGGACCCGCCGCCCGGCGTGACGAGCTACCGCAAAGAGACGCTGGCAACAGTGGACCGCATCGAGACGCCGGATGCCTACACCGTGCGCATTACCACTAAGCGGCCGAACCCTTCCCTCCTGGCCAACCTGGCCCAGGGGCAAGGGATGGTGATGTACAGCAAGCAGTTCGTGGAAGCAAACGGCCAGGAGATCATGAAGAAGCAACCCATGGGGACGGGGCCCTTCAAAGTGAAGGACTACATCCGTGGGGTCAGCTACGAGCTGGAGCGCAATCCCAACTACTGGGTGCAGGGTCGGCCCTACCTGGATGGCGTCAAGATTTTCTTCATCGCTGACCCCAATGCCGCCTTTGCCGCATTCCGTACCGGCAACCTGCACTACATGGGCGTCTCCGTCAACCAGGCGCAGACGCTGGAGAAAGAGTCGGGGGAGAAGCTCACCATCCAGCGGGACAAGAGCCTGGCCCCCATCACCCTGGTGCTCAATACCCAACGCCCGCCCTTCGACAACGTGCGTGTCCGTGAGGCGATCAGCCTGGCGATCGACCGGGACGCGGCCATCAAGGTCCTGATAGAAGGCGATGGGGATGTCGGGGGCTACATGCCGGCGACCGGCGTGTGGGGGCTTCCGCGCGAAGAGTTGGAAAAGATCCCAGGGTACGGCCGGGACAAGGCGGCCAATCTCGCCAGGGCCAAGCAGTTGCTCGCTGATGCGGGGTTCCCCGATGGCTTCAAGACGACCATCACGCCCCGCACCTCGCAGTCCTGGATCGATTGGGCGGTCCTCGCCAAAGACCAGCTGAAGAAGGTCAATATCGAGGCGGAGCTGACCACCCCCCTGGAGGCGGCAACGCTGTACCTTGCGACGGATAAGCGTGACTTCAACATCCTGCCCTGGGGCTTCGGGCTGGGGGTGGATGACCCCGACCTCATTTTCGGGAACCTGTATATCTGCAAGTCGCCGCGGAACTTCAGCGGCTATTGCGATGACGAGATCGAAGCCCTCTTCCAGAAGCAGTCCCAGACCACCGACGAGCGTGAGCGGAAAAAGCTGGTCTGGGAGCTCGAGCGCAAAGCCCTTGCCAGTCACATGACCATTGTCATGTACTACGGGCGGACACGCTCCGCAGTGTGGAATACCGTCCGGGATTTGGCCGTCAATGCCAATCCCTACAACTACCGGATGCGGGACGTGTGGCTGTCATCTCAGTAGCGGTCGCCCTGGTGCCTAGACGAGCGAAGGATATGCCAGTGACGCAATCACAGGGGAGCCTCGCCAATCTCCGGGTGCTCGACCTGGCCGGACCCATGGGAGCCTACTGCACCAAGCTGCTGGCGGGTTTGGGAGCCGATGTCATCAAGATCGAGCCTTCCCAGGGAGACGTGCTGCGCGCTCGCGGCCCCTTCTATCAGGGGGTGCGGGACCCGGAAGCCAGCCTGGCCTTCTGGCACTACCATGCGAGCAAACGGAGCGTGACCCTGAACCTGGAACTGCCCCAGGGCCAGGACCTCTTTCGTCGGCTGGCGCGTACCGCCGACATCGTGGTCGAAACCTTTCCGCCCGGCTACCTGGCCGGCCTGGGCCTGGGCTACGCCGACCTGGAACGCCTCAACCCGCGCCTGATCCTGACCTCCATTACCGCGTTTGGGCAGGAGGGGCCGTACCGCGACTTCAAGGGCGCGGATATCGTGGGCGTGTCCATGGGCGGCCACGCCTATATCCACGGGACCAGGGATCGCCCACCGCTGGCCTACGCCGGGTTCCAGGGGTTCCACCAGGCATCCTTGCACGGCCTGGCCTATACCCTCATCGCCCTCTGCGCGCGCGACCTCACCGGGGTGGGCCAGCACGTGGACGTCTCCATGCAGGCGGCCTGCGCGATGGCGCTTCCCTATACCATCGCCCGCAACGAGGCCTGGGGCGACGTCCGGCGGCGCGGCGAGAGCGTCGAGTTCGAGGCGACTCGCGTGGCGTTCGGCATCTTGCCCTGCGCCGATGGCTACGTCTATTCGTCGCCGACCATCCGCGGGGTGCAGGCGCTGGTCCGCTGGCTGGAAGAAGAGGGCGTTGCCCAGGACCTGACGGACTCGCGCTGGGGTGGCTGGACCGACGCCGCGCTCCTGCGCCAGAAGGAGGCCATCGAGCACTTCCAGCCCATCTACCGCCGCTGGCTCCTGGGCCATACCAAAGTCGCGCTCTGCGAGGAGGCCCAGCGCCGCGGCATCTCCATCGTCCCGGTGGCGGATATCAAGGACGTGGTGGAAGACCCCCAGCTTGGTTTCCGCGGGTTCTTCGTGCCCGTCGCGCACCCCGAGCTGGGGCGGAGCCTGACCTATCCCGGCCCGCCCATCAAATTCGCAGCGACCCCGTGGCAGGCGCCCCGGCGGGCGCCGCGGCTGGGTGAGCACAATGCCGCCGTGTATCAGGGCGAGCTCGGGCTCTCGCCGGAAGAGGTTCTGGCTTTCCAGCGAGAGGGTGTCCTCTAGGGGGTGACGCATGAGCGGAGCAATGGCCCTCCAGGGCGTACGTATCCTGGACTTTAGCTGGTTCGCTGCCGGGCCACAGGCCACCAAGATCCTGGGAGCGCATGGCGCGGAGGTGCTGCGCGTGGAGTCCCAGGCCATGATCGACTCGTTGCGGTTTGCCCCGCCCCTGGCGCCGGGGGAGTCGGTCAACAGCGGCTACTGGTTCGCCAACATCAACGCCCACAAGCGCTCCATCGCGCTGAATATGAACCGACCGGAAGGGCAGGACCTGGCCCGGCGGCTCGCAGCCATCTCCGACATCGTCTTTAACAACTTCGGCGCCCATGTCATGGAGAAGTGGGGCATGGGCTACGAGGACCTGATCCGGGTGAAACCCGATATCATCGTGGTCGAAATGCCCATGTACGGCAAGACCGGGCCCCGGAAGAACTACGATGGCTTTGGGAACGGGGTCTTCTCCCTGGCCGGCCTGTGCTATCTGACGACCTATCCGGACGTTCCGCCCATCGGGACGCCCATCAACTACCCGGACCATTCCAGCAATCCCTACCACGCTGCCATCGCCATGCTCTCGGCCCTGCATTACCGCCATCTGACAGGGAAGGGGCAATACGTGGATATCTCGCAGGTCGAATCGACGGCGAGCGTGCTGGACTGTGCCATCCTGGAGTATACGGCGAACGGCCACATCCCGCAGGCGCAAGGCAACCGCTCGCCCTACGCGGTCCCCTACGGCACCTACCGCTGTATGGGCGAGGACCGCTGGTGCGCCATCGCAGTGACCTGCGACGAGGAATGGGCGGCGTTCTGTCGGGTGGTGGACCACCCGGAGTGGGCCGGGGACCCCCGTTTTGCCAGCCTGGAGGGTAGGCTCCGGCACGTCGAGGAGCTGGACCAGTTGGTGGAAGGCTGGACCAGGGCACGCGCGCCTGAGGAGGTCATGCACACGCTGCAACAGGCGGGGGTGCCCGCGGGTGTGGTGCAAAGCTCCGCCGATCTGCTGGCCGATCCCCAGCTCCAGGCACGGGGCTTCTACACCCGGTTAGACCACCCCGAGATTGGCGCGCACTACTACGAAGGGCCGTCCGGGCTGCTCTCGTGGACGCCTGGGAGGATCACCCAGCGGGGGCCGCTCCTGGGTGAGCACAACGATTACGTGTTTCGCGAGCTCCTGGGACTACCGGAAGAGGTCATCAACACGTATATTATTGACGGCGTGATTTACTAGGGTGCTGATCCACTGTAGTTGGTAAGGATGCCGCATTTCCGGCGACAGCACCCTAGCCGGGCACCTGGGCCGGGCACCGCGCGGTGCCCGCAGAAGGAAAGGAGTAGATCGACTGATGAAGGTTCTGGTCGTGGGCGGTACCGGGCCCTCAGGCACTCCCCTGGTCCAAGAACTGCTCGATCGCGGCCACGAAGTGACCGTGTACCACAGCGGCGCCCACGAAGTGGCATGGTCGCGCCAGGTGGACCACATCCACGGTGACGCCCGGGGCACGGAAGCCCCGCAGCGCGACCTGGCCGAGCGGCGCTGGGATGCCTGTATCAATACCTGGGGACGGTCGCGCTATATTATCCAGGCGCTCAAGGGCGGCAAGATCGACAAACTGGTCGCGGTCACCGGCCACGGCGTCTACAAGAACATTCATTCCCGGCACCAGGACCAGCTCGGGCACCCCATCCCGGTCCCGGAGACCACCCCGCCCGAGGACGACCCCGAGAACAATCACTTTGCGTATCTCATCAACCAGGGCGAGCAGGAAATCATGCAGGCTCGCGCTGATGGGCATTTTCAAGCCTGTATTTTCCGCTACCCGCGGGTGTATGGTCCCCGCTCGGGGTACAACGAGTGGTACTGGGTCAAGCGGGTCCTGGACGGGCGCCGGCGCGTGCTGCTGCCGGGGGATGGCCTGAGTGTGGCGCAGCGGGGGTACGGGCCGAACCTGGCCCACATGCTGACGCTGGCCCTGGAGAACCCCAACGCGGACGGCCACATCTTCAATGCCGGCGACTCCCGGGGCTTGAGCCTGCGGATGCTCACCTCCATCATTGCCGAGGCGCTGGACCACGAATGGGAGATGATCCCCATCCCCTTCGCCATTGCGCCGCGGGGGAACCCGTACGCGTTTTACTCCCATACGCTGCTGGATATGAGTAAAGTGCGCTACCTCCTGGGCTATGAAGACCTGGTTTCCCCGGAGGAGGCGCTCAAGCTCACCGCCCGCTGGCTGCGGGACCATCCCCCGTCGGAGGACGAGGCGCGCAGCATGGGCCGGGAGGAGCTCTTCGATTACGAAGAAGAGGACCGGATCATCGAGCGGTACCAGCGCTTTCTCGCTGAGTTCCCGCCCGCGGTCGAGAAGGGGACCCTGGGGGTCTAACCGGCGGGGTGCGGTGCTCCCCATCCCCGTGCGGAAGCGGGGAGCACCGCACCCCGCGGCCTCACCATGAGGGGATCTCAAGACCGTCAGGGGTGGTCGGCCCGGTAGCGGAGAGGATGGTGCGCCATGCAAGAGTACATCCTGCGGCGTCTGGTGGTCATGATCCCGGCGCTGATCGGCGTATCCCTCATTGTTTTCGCCGTCATGCGCATTATTCCGGGCGATGTGGCGGCCCTGATCGCCACGCGCGGTGGCGAGGGCCAGGCAACCGAGGCAGAGATTGCGGCGCTGCGGGAGAAGCTGGGACTGAACAAGCCGCTACCGGTGCAGTACGTGGAGTGGATCGGTGGGCTGGTGCGCCTGGATGCCGGCATCTCGCTGTGGAGCGGCCAGCCCGTGATGGAAGAGCTGGCCCGGCGGTTCCCGGTCAGCGCCGAGTTGGCGATCCTCTCCATTGCCATCTCCCTGGTGATCGCCATTCCCATCGGAGTGCTGTCGGCCATACGCCAGGACACCTGGGTGGACTACCTGTTTCGGGTGGTGAGCATCAGCGGGCTGGCAGTGCCCGGCTTCTGGCTGGCGATCCTGATTATCCTCTTCCTCTCGGTGTGGTTCCGCTGGATCCCGCCCCTGGGCTACGCCTCGTTCTTCGATGACCCGGTGAAGAACCTCCAACAGATGATCTGGCCGGCCCTGGCCCTGGGGTATCGGCTGTCAGCCATCGTGAGCCGGATGACCCGCTCCACCATGCTGGAGGTGCTGCGGGAAGACTACATTCGCACCGCGTGGGCCAAGGGGTTGCGGGGGCGGGCGGTGATCTATCGCCACGCCCTGAAGAACGCGCTCCTGCCCGTGATTACCATCTCGGCTATCCAGCTGGGGCACCTGCTGGGCGGCACGGTCATCATGGAGACCGTGTTCAGCCTTCCCGGCATTGGCCGCCTGCTCGTCGATTCCATCTACCAGCGAGACTTCCCGGTGGTCCAGACCATCGTCGTACTGATGGCCATCATTTTCGCCATAACCAACTTGATCGTCGATCTCCTGTATGCCTGGTTGAATCCGCGCATCCGCTATACCTAAACGGCTCGGTGACCCCGCCGCCGGGAGGACGTGGACGGTGGCGCTGAAGGAGGCGAGCGATGTCCATCAGGTCTGTGGAGGGAATCAGCACCGGCCAGGTACAGCGGCAGGCGCGCGGCCGGACCTGGCCGCGCAGAGTGGCGCGGTTTGTGCGCACCAAGCCGCTGGGCGCCGTCGGGGCGCTGCTGATTGTGCTGCTCGTGGGAACTGCGGCGCTGGCACCTCTCCTGGCGCCGTACGATCCCCTGGAGTTACGCGTCGATCAGACCTTTGTGCCGCCCGGTGGGGAGTTCCCGCTGGGGACCGACAACTATGGTCGGGATCTCTTCAGCCGGATCGTCTGGGGGGCGCAGATATCCCTCTATGTGGGCATCCTGGCGGTGGTGTTCGGCACCACCACGGGCGCGCTGCTGGGGCTGGTCAGCGGCTACTTCGGCGGCAGGCTGGATTTCTGGCTCCAGCGGGTCATGGACTCGGTGATGGCGTTTCCGGGCCTGGTGTTGGCGCTGGCGATTGTGGCGATGCTGGGGCAAAGCATCACCAACGTGATTCTGGCGATCAGTATCGTCATCATCCCCAGCGCCAGCCGGGTGGAGCGCTCGCAAGCCCTGGCTATCAAGCAACAAATGTACATCGACGCCGCACGCGCTGTTGGGGCCACCGACTCCCGGATCCTGATGTTCCATATGCTGCCCAACGCGATGGCCCCGTACATCATCCTGGCGACGGCAGAGCTTGGCGGGGCGATCTTGATCGAGGCGTCTTTGAGCTTCTTAGGGTTGGGCACACCGCCACCGCACCCGTCCTGGGGAGCGATGCTGAGTGGGGCAGCGCAGCAGTACGCGCAGCGGGCGCCGTGGATGGCGATTTTCCCAGGGCTGGCGATTACCGGGGCGGTGTTTGGCTTCAACCTCCTGGGTGATGCGCTGCGCGATGTGCTGGACCCGCGGCTGCGGCGTGGCTAGCCCCGGCCGACGGCATGGCGGCCCCGCCTGGGAGCGAGCACCGCGTGGAAGGAGAGCGGGATGGACTTTTACTTCAGCGCCGAGGATGAGGCGTTTCGCCAGGAGGTACGCGCCTTCCTGCGCCAGGAATTGCCCGCCGACTGGTCTGGCTTTCAGTCCGATGACGCGTATGCCTCCGACGAGCACTACCAACTGGTCCGCCAGTTCCGCAAGAAGCTGGCGGACCAGGGGTGGCTGACCATGGCCTGGCCGCCAGAGTACGGCGGACAGGGAGCGTCGATCTGGCGGCAGGTGGTCTTTAACGAGGAGATCGGCTATGCCCAGGCGCCGTACCAGGCGCCGATGGGCGTGTCGTGGGTCGGCCCGGCCCTGATGCTCTACGGCACCGAGGAGCAGAAGCGGCAGTTCCTCCCGGCTATCGCACGGGATGAGATCGAATTCTGCACCCTGTACACGGAGCCCGGCGCCGGGTCGGACCTGGCGGCGCTCCAGACCAGCGCAGTCGAGGACGGCGATGATTTCGTCGTGAACGGCCAGAAGATCTTTACCTCCGGCGCCCACCATTCCGATTACGGGTGGTTGGCGGCCCGCACCGATCCCCAGGCGCCCAAGCACCGGGATATCAGTACCTTCATCATCGATATGAAGACACCTGGGATCACCATCAGCCCGCTGATCAACATGGTCGGCGTTCACGCCCAAAATCAGGTCTTCTTTGACGATGTGCGTATCCCCAAGAGCGCCCTGGTAGGCGAGCGCAACCGGGGCTGGTACAACGTCGCGGTGGCCCTGGACTTCGAGCGTAGCAGCATCGCGACCGTGGCCGACCTGGCGCGGGTGTTGGAGGAGCTCATCGCCTACGCCCGGGAGACCCGGTGGAACGGCCACACGCTGGCCGAGGAGCCCGCGGTGCGGACCAAGCTCGCGGACCGTGCCATCGAGTTGGAGGTTGCTCGCTACCTGGCCTATCGCATCGCCTCTATGCAGAGCGCCGGCAAGCCCTTCAACGCGGAGGCCTCGATGGCCAAGGCGTTCAAGAGCGAGTTCACCCAGCGTCTGGCGAACACGGGGATGCAGATTCTGGGCCTGTACGGGCAGATCCGGCGAGGGTCCAAGTACGCGCCGCTCCAGGGCCGGATCGAGCGTCTCTATAAGGCAGCGGTGGTCGGTACCATCGCGGGTGGCTCCAGCGAGATCCAGCGGAATATCATCGCCGGTCGGGGGCTGGGCCTGCCACGGTAGCCGGAAGCCGCGCAAAATGACCACGGCCCCGTGCTGCGCGGGAGAGGGACCGTAATGCGGCCCGTGCCGGCCTGGCAGCGATGCGCCTACCCTGGGCCATGGTCTGGTTCGGGATGGTGTTGTGGGGAGAGGCGCACCGCGGCCACGCGCAAGCCGTCCATGGTCTCCACGCGCAGGTGATAGGTTTCCAGGAGGACGACATCGCCGACCACGGGGATGCGGCCGAGCCGGGCCATTACCAGCCCGCCGACCGTTTCATAGTCGTCCTCCTCCGCATCCGGCAACTCCAGGGCGAAGCGCTCCGCGAAGTCCTCGACCGCTACCCGGCCGTCCACGATGACCGTGCCGTCCGGCTGGGGGCGGATCGCTTCATAGGGCGGCTCGAACTCGTCCTGGACCTCGCCGATAATCTCCTCCAGCAGGTCTTCCATGGTCACCAGCCCGGCCGTACCGCCGTGCTCATCGATCAGGATGGCCATCTGGGTACGATGGCGGCGCATCTCGGCCAGCACCCGTTCCACGCTCACGCTCTCCGGCAGGACCAGCGGCTGGCGCATAATGGTGCGCACCGGTTCCTGCAAGCTCGTCCCCTGCCGGGGGGCACGCACCAGGTCGCGCACGTGGACGATCCCGACGATGTTGTCCAGGCTCTCCTCATAGATGGGGAGGCGGGAGTGACCCGCGCGGGCCACATACTCCATGGTCTCTTCCAGCGTGGTATCCCCCGGCATCGCCGCTATCTCGGTCCGCGGGACCATCACCTCGTGTGCGCGGGTCTCACCGAACCCGAACACCCGGCCGACCATCTCACTCTCGACCTCGTCCAGCACACCGGCCTGGCGGCTGGCTGCCACCAGAAACCGCAGCTCTTCCACCGAGTGGGCTATCTCCTCGCTGGTGGCCGGCCGCAGACCCACCAAGCGCAGCACCAGGTTGCCGGCGCCATTGAGCAGCCAGATGGCGGGCCGGAACAGGAAGAGGAACGCCTCCAGCGGCCGACCCACGGCCAGGGCGGTCCCCTCCGTGCGCTGGAGCGCCAGGCTCTTCGGGGCCAGTTCGCCCAGCACAATGTGCAGGATGGTGATGATGCTAAAGGCGACGACCACCGCCAGGGTATGGGCGCTCACCAGCGCCCATTGCTCAGGAAGGAAATGAAAGGCGGGCTCGATAAGCCGGGCCAGGGCCGGCTCGCCGATCCAGCCCAGGCCCAGGGAGGCGATGGTGATGCCAAGCTGGGTCGCCGCCAGGTAGGCGTCCAGGTGTTGCATGGCACGGTGGACGGCCGGCGCCAGGGGATTGCCTTCAGCGACGAGCTGCTCGACGCGGCTGCGGCGCATGGCCACCAGGGAGAACTCGGCAGCCACGAAGAAGCCGTTGGCGAGCACCAGCAGCAGCACCGCCAGCAGGCGGAAGAGGGTATCCGGCACGTTCCACCTCTTCTTTCCCTCCGCAACGACGCGTCTCGTCAGGAGGGTTGGTCAACGACGGTCCGCTCCCTGCCCACGCTGCCGTGCGTGGCCCGCCCTGCGCCGGCGCCGAGGTCCGCCGCGCCCACCGGTGCAGGTGGCAGGAAGAACGCCCGGCAACGGCGCCATGGCGTCTGCGCTTGGTCCTGCTCCCGGTGCGTGCCCCGTGGATTCACTTTAGCATAGACATATAGATAGTACAACGACAAGCGTTACACAGCCTGGTGCAGGTATGCTCCTGGGACGGTTCGCGCGCATTCCGGAGGGATCTGAGCGAGGCGGGGAGCACGCAGGTGCGACCAGCCCGGACGCGATGGTTGCCGCAGCTCTACGCTCCATTCCTGCCGGTTGAGGACGTTGCCCAGCCCGCTCCTCCAAGGGCTTTTTCGTTCCTGACCTCACCCCCTGGCCCCCTTCGCGCAACGGGAAGGGGGAGCACCCCGCGCCCCTCCCCGCCGCAGGCGGGCGGGGAGAGGTCCGTCCTCGCCTCCCATCTGGTACCAGTTCTGGTCACACCCGCTCCTGCACGACCTGCTGACACGGCATGGCCCGTCTGGTATACTGTGCCGGTACGGGCGATGGGTCCCGCCCGCCCGCTCTGCCGAGCGGGGAACCGGCCGCAGTGACGGCCTGATGGCTCCTGACTGCGTACCACGCGGCGGGGGCCTTTTTCTGTGCCCACGCCGGAGGGAGGAGGCGCGTGGACGATCTGTACCCTGCCATGGTGCTGGGCCTGCTGGTCCTCGCGGGCAGCATGATCGCGGTCGAGCTTGGGCTCTCGGTCGCCATTGTCGAGCTGGTCCTGGGCGTGGTCGCCGGGAACGTCCTCGGTATCCACCCGCAGCCCTGGCTCGACTTCCTGGCCGCCTTCGCCGGCATCGTGCTCACCTTTCTGGCCGGCGCTGAGGTCGATACCGACGTGCTGAGGACCAAGTTCAAGGAGAGTGTCCTGATCGGCGGGGCCTCTTTCCTGGTCCCCTTTGCGCTCACTTGGCCCTTCGCCCAGTTCGCCCTCGGCTGGGACCTCCGCGCCGCCCAGTTGGCCGGGGTCGCGCTCTCCGATACCAGTCTCGCCGTAGTCTACGCCGTGCTGGTGGAGACGGGGCTGGCCGGCAGCGGGACTGGCAGGCTCCTCATGGCCTCGATGTTTGTGACCGGCTTCGGCGTGGCTGCCGCGCTCGCGCTCCTCTTCCTCCACCCCACGCCCTGGCTGGCTGCCTTCATCGCCGTCTCGGCCGCCGCTATCTGGGTCATGCCCCGCGTGCAGCCGTGGTTCTTCGCCCGCTACGGCAATCGCGTGATCGAGCCGGAGATCAAGGGAGCCTTCGCGGCCCTGCTGGTCTTGATGTACTTCGGGACGCTGGCCGAGAGCCATGCGGTGCTGCCGGCGTTCCTCCTCGGCCTGGCGGTGGCCCGGGTCTTCCGCCGCCATCGCCTGGAGCAGCAGCGCTTCCGGGTAGTCGCCTTCGCGTTCCTCACGCCGTTCTTTTTCCTCAAGGGGGGCATGAGCATCTCCCTGACCGCGGTGGCTGCCAACTTCGGGCTGGTCGCCGTGCTGCTGGCGATGAAGTTCCTGACCAAGCTCGCGGGCGTCTACCCGCTGGCCCGGCGCTATGCGCCCGGCGATGCCTGGTACCGGACGCTCATGAGGAGCACCCGCCTCACCTGTGGTACCCTTGCTACCCTCTTTGGGCTGAACGCTGGTATCATCGATCAGGAACAGTTCTCGGTCCTGGTTGCGGTGATTGTGCTGATGGCGATCATCCCCACGGTGATCGCCCAGCGGTGGTTCACCCCGCGCGGCCCCGCGTGAGTCTCCGGCCGCCGAGAGAGGAAGGAACGGGCATGTACCGCAAGATTCTGGTCGCGCTGGACGGATCGGATGCGGCGAAGAAGGCGCTGCGCGCCGCGGTGGAGCTAGCCCGCACCCACGGCGCCAGCCTGCACGCCCTGGGCGTGGAGGAGCACCTGCCCCACTACGCGGCCACGGTCGGGGAGGTGGAGGAAGCCAAGGAGGAGCAGGATACCTTCTTCGGCCAGGTGATGGCGGAAGCGCAGCGCGTCGCGGCCGACCACGGCGTTGGGCTGACCACGGAAGTGCGGGCTGGCAACGCGGCGCAGCAGATCGTCCAGGCGGCGCGTGAAGGGAACGTTGACCTCGTAGTGCTGGGCGCCAGGGGCCACAGCATCATCCGGGACTTCCTCCTGGGCACCACCACCGACCGCGTGACCCACCATGCCCCCTGTTCGGTGCTGGTCGTGCGCGCCTGAGCCTGGGCGCGCCCGCGGCCCCAGCCCGTCGTCGCCATCATGGCGTCCTGCCGCGCGCCTTCCTCTCGGCAGACGGGAGACCGGACCCATCGGGAACCCGACCCGGGGCGTAGAGCTCCCCACGGTCGCCCCGCCTGCCGTCGCGCCCCGCTGTTTTCATCCCCTCACGGCCTGCTGTTGGGAGACACCAGCCCTGACAGCGTCCTGAAGAATTTTTCAGGGATTATTCAGCGAATCCCGTCCGTATCTCTTGCCAAATCCTTTGATGAAGTGTACACTCTACCACGGAGAAGGTGATAGATAGTCCTGGTTACGTGCATACATTACAAAGTACGGTTTGCACGCACTAACGAGACCGCTGTGGCGACGAGGTTGCCGTCATGGTGCGGAGATCTCAGCCGGAGTCGTCGCCACACTCCCCCGCCGGACTCCCTTGGTCGGGGGTGTCCGGCACGGCAGCACCGGGAGGGACGCCCGGCCTCCCGGTCCAGAGCAGGCAATCTGAAGATTCTCATCGCAGGGAGGAAGCCTCGGATGTTACATCGCTGGCGTGGTCCACGTGGGGTACTGGCTGCTGGAGTCCTGGGGACGCTGATGCTCCTGACCGGCTGTCAAGCCGAGCAGCGCACCGGCTCGGTCCAGACTCTCGACTCGCCCAAGACCGGGAGCGTTTCCGTTTCGGCAGCGCCGACCGCGTCGAGTGCGCCCGCTGCGTCGGGTGCGCCTGCCACCGGGCCCGGGCTTTTTCTCCCGGCAGGGCTCATGCCAGCGACGAGCGGGCCGACCAAGTCCGATGGTATTTTCACCCCGAATAACAACCGGGAGATCTATCAGAAGATCTCTACGGACTACCAGGAAATCGTCAAACTCACCAACCAGGTTACCGAGGGGAAGCCTCTCCCAGCCGGGGAGATCCTGCTGTTGTACGAGGTGGGGATGCACACCCGCCTCGGCCTCAACAGCCGCTCCCTCCGCATGTTCGCGAGGGAAGCCGCGCGGGCCCAGGAGTTTGCCGAGGAGTCCGCCTTCTACCAGAGTGCCACCTTTCTCGATGATCCCGTCTTCGCTGCCATCAGAGGTACCGGGGACGCCGCCAAGATGACTGAGGCCCAACGCCGGCAGGTCATCCAGAAGGGCCTTCAGCGCATCCTCTATCACTGGTCCCGCCGTTACCTGGAAGGCGCCGCCAAGAACGGAAACGCCGGCTGGGTCGAGGAGGGCTGGGCCATCTATGTCGGTGAGGAGCAAGACGGCAAGTATCCGAACTCCCTGGCCGCCACCGCTCTGGCGCGGGAGGACAACTTCAACAAGAAGGGCAGCATTGACGAACCCCTGCGGCGAGCCATGGCCGCCGGCCATAAGGCCCTGCTCGACAAGAACACCGGGGCCTACCAGGAGGCCCTCAGGGAGATGACCTCCCGCTTCCACGCCCTCTTCTACCTTGCCTCAGCCCGCTACCTGAACGAGGCGCTGAAGAGAGCCCAGTCCGGGAAGCTGGACAATGCGGGCGTGCAGATGGCGGAAGGCTTCTCCTTCTACCTGTCGATCCAGCCGCAGGTGGCCAAGGCCGATCCCGAGGCCGATAAGGCAATCGTGGACTACTACAAGAGTGACCCGGCCAAGCTCACCAAAGAGGCCCGGGACGCCGCGCTGACGGCCCTCAATCGGACCGCGAGTGCGCTCCTGCTCACGCAGAGCGACCTGGTGACGCCGGCTGATTTCCAGTAGGGATGGTTGCAGCACGCCCGTAGCCAGCCTGCCGCTGATCCTGGGAGGGAGGAGAACTCGTCCTTCCCAGGCTGCGGCCCGCCCGAGGTGCGCCGAGCAGGCGGGGAGAGGATAGCTGGGCCAGAGCACGCGGCGCAGACGCGCCCCACTACCGGATACGTATGCGATGAGGAAACGAGCATGACGCGCTATCTCTGGGCCGGGCTGGCCCTGCTGGGCCTGCTCCTGGCGACGACCGCCTGCGGTAGCGGGCAGACGGACGGGGCCACGCTCACCGTGTACTCCGGCCGCAACGAGCGGCTGGTGGGACCGCTCCTGGAGCGCTTCGCCCAGGAGACCGGCACGGACATCAAAGTGCGCTACGGCGATACTGCCGAGCTGGCGGCGACCATCCTGGAAGAAGGGGACCAGAGCCCGGCGGACGTCTTCCTGGCACAAGATGCCGGCGCGCTCGGCGCCCTCGCCAAGGCGGGCCGGCTGCGCACGCTGTCCGATGCCCTCCTGAAGCAGGTTGACGAGCGGTTCCGCGCTCCCAACGGCCAGTGGGTCGGGCTGTCGGGACGGGCCAGGGTGGTCGCCTATAATACGAAGCTGCTCCAGCCTGCGGACCTGCCAGACTCCATCCTGGGCTTCACCGACCCCAAGTGGACAGGCAAGCTCGGCTGGGCGCCCACCAACGGGTCCGTCCAGGCCGTCGTGACCGCCCTGCGCCTGACCGAGGGCGAGGCCGGGGCCAAGGCTTGGCTGGAGGGCATCCAGCGCAACCAGCCCAAGGTCTACCCCAACAATATCGCCATCGTGGACGCGGTCGGGAAGGGCGAGATCGGCGCGGGGTTCGTCAACCATTACTATCTCTACAGCTTCCTGCGGGAGCAGGGAGACCAGTTCCCGGTGCGGAACTACCACCCGCGGGCCGGTGGCCCTGGCGCGATGGTCAACGTCGCCGGGATCGGCATCCTGACCACCGCCAAGCATACCCAGGTGACGGAGCGCTTCCTGGCCTTCCTGCTGGGCAAGGAGGCGCAGCAGTACTTCGCCCAGGAGACCTTCGAGTACCCGCTGGCGCCGGACGTGCCGACGCTTCCCGGACTGGAACCGCTCTCGTCCATCAAGGCGCCGAAGCTTGATCTGGGCAACCTGGCCGACCTGGAAGGGACGCTGCGGTTGCTCCGCGAGACAGGAGTGCTCTGAGCGTGAGCCAGACCGTGGTCCGCCTCCCCGACCAGGCGCAGGGCCGTCTGCCGGCTGCCGCCCGGCCGGTGCGCGCCCGTTTCCCCTGGCCCCCGGCCATCATCTGGGTCCCGGCGGGCGCGGTCGCGTTGGGGACGCTCCTCCCCCTCACCTATCTGGTCATCCGCACTGCCCAGGCCGGCGCGGACCTCTGGCCGCTGCTGCTGCGGGCCAGGACGCTCGACCTGCTGGCCCGCAGCATCGGGCTTGCTGGTGCGGTCACGCTGGCGACCATCGCGCTGGCGGTGCCGCTGGCGTGGCTGACGGTCCGCACCGACCTGCCCGGCCGGCGGTACTGGTCCACCCTGGCGGCGCTGCCGCTGGTGATCCCGACCTACGTGGGCGCCTTCGCCTTCGTTGCCGCCCTCGGCCCCCGGGGCCTGCTCCAGCAACTCCTGGCTGCGCCGCTGGGCATCGAGCGGCTGCCGGAGATCTACGGCTTCCCCGGTGCGTGGCTGGCCCTCACCCTGTTCACCTATCCCTATGTCCTGCTCACGGTCCAGGCGGCCTTGCGGGGCCTGGACCCGGCCCTGGAAGAGGCGGCGCGCAGCCTCGGGCAGGGGGCCTGGGCGACCTTCTGGCGGGTGACGTTCCCCCAGTTGCGACCGGCCATCACCGTCGGGGGACTTTTGGTCGCGCTCTACACCCTGAGCGACTTCGGGGTGGTGTCCCTGCTCCAGTTCGATACCTTTACCCGGGCGATTTACACGCACTACCGGGCGTCCTTCGACCGCACCCTGGCAGCGGGCTTCGCGCTGCTGCTGGTGGGCCTGACCGCGCTGGTGCTGCTCTTGGAAGCACGGGCGCGCGGGCGGGTGCGCTATCACCGTAGTACGGTCGGCACCGTCCGCCCCCTGCGTCTCCTCCTCCTGGGACGGTGGACCGCCCCGGCGCTCCTCCTGGTCGTAGGGGTGGTCTGCTTCGCCCTGGTGCTGCCCCTGGGGGTGCTGGGGTTCTGGCTGGTCCGCGGCCTGTGGCTGGGCGCATCCGTACAGCCGGTCTGGCAAGCCACGCTCAACTCCGTGATCGCCAGCGGGCTTGCCGCCCTCGTCACCGTGCTGGCGGCCCTGCCGGTCGCGGTCCTGGCCGTCCGCTACCCCGGTCGGCTGGCGAGCCTCGTCGAGCGGGCCGCCTACGCCGGGTTTGCGCTGCCGGGCATCGTCATCGCCCTGGCGCTGGTGTTCTTCGCAACGCGGCTGGTCACGCCCCTCTACCAGACGCTGGCGCTCCTGGTGCTGGCCTACGTCATCCGCTTCCTGCCGCAGGCGGTCGGCGGGGCGCGGGCCTCCCTGCTCCAGGTCAACCCGCGCCTGGAAGACGCCGCGCGGGGGCTGGGCCGCTCGCACGCCCAGGCGCTGGCCGCGGTGACGGTGCCCCTCGTCGGGCCGGGGCTGCTGGCCGGCGCGGCGCTGGTCTTCCTGACCACCATGAAGGAGCTCCCGGCAACCCTGCTCCTGGCGCCCATCGGCTTCCGCACCCTGGCGACCGCCATCTGGACCGGCGCCGCGGAGGGCTTCTTCGCCGAAGCCGCCCTGGCCGCCGTGCTGCTCATCGCCGTGTCCGCCCTGCCGCTCGCCGTGCTTGCCGCCGGCCGGGGAGAGATGCCCAGTGACTAACGTGCCCGCCGTCCGGTGCCTCGGGCTCCAGAAATCCTTCGGCTCGGTGCTGGCCGTGGACGGGGTCGATCTGACCCTGGAGCGCGGACAGTTCCTTGCGCTGCTGGGACCCAGCGGCTGCGGCAAGACTACCGCCCTGCGGCTCATCGCCGGCTTCGAACAGCCCGACGCTGGGACCATCGCGATCGCCGGGCAGACGGTGGTCGATGCCCAGCGCTCTGTGCCGCCGGAGCGACGACGGATCGGCATGGTCTTTCAGGACTACGCGCTCTTCCCCCACCTGGATGTGGCGGGTAACGTGGGGTTTGGCCTCCCGAAAGGAGGGGACCGGGCGGCCCGCATTCGCGAGGCGCTGGCGCTGGTGGGGTTGTCGGGGTTGGAGTCACGCTATCCCCACGAGCTTTCCGGCGGCCAGCAACAGCGGGTGGCCCTCGCCCGCGCCCTCGCCCCGCAACCGGCCCTGATCCTGCTGGACGAGCCCTTTTCCAACCTGGACGCGGCCCTGCGGGCGCGCGTGCGGGCCGAGGTGCGCGACATCCTGGCGCGGGCCGGGGCGACCGCTATCTTCGTCACCCACGACCAGGCCGAGGCGCTCTCGCTGGCTGACCAGGTGGCGGTCATGTGGGCCGGCAGGGTGCTCCAGGTGGGCAGCCCGGAGGACGTCTACCGGTACCCCGCTACCCGCGAAGTAGCTCTCTTCGTGGGCAATATGGATAGCCTTCCCGGCGAGGCCACGGGGGGACGTGTGTGCTGCGAGCTGGGCGAGCTTGCCACGCTCGGCCCGGCCGTGGGGCGGGTCGATGTGCTGTTCCGGCCTGAGCTGGCGCAGGTGGAGCCTGCCGCCGACGGCACGGCCGAGATCGTATGGCGGGAGTTCTTCGGCCACGACCAGCGGCTCACGCTGCGCCTGGCTTCGGGACGCCTGGTCCACGCCCACCTCGGCACCGAGTGCGATTTTCGACCGGGCCAGCGCGTGCGGGTGACGGTCCGCGGCCCGGTCTCGACCTTCCCGGCCGCCGACACCCCCGGCGGGGAAGGGGAATTCCAGGTATGGCCCGTTCCGTGAGCCACCCCAAGGCGGTCGCCCTGGTCCCACCCCAGGTCCGCTGGAGCGGTCGCCGGTTGGCGCTGACGCTGGGCCTGGTCGCGCTGCTGGGCTGGCTGGCGTTGCGCCTGGGCGACGCGCCGCGACTCCTCTCCGCCGCGCTGGGCATCTGGACCCGGCCGGAACTGCTGGCCGCCTTCCTGAGCACCTACACCGCTGCTTTCGTGCTCCGGGCCTGGGCCTGGCGGCTCCTTTTGTCCCCAAGCCCCGGCACGCCCCGGCTGTTCGTCATCCTCCAGATCGCGCTCTTCGCCAACCACGTCTTCCCGACCAAGGCCGGTGAGGTTATCCGGGCGGGCCTCCTGGCGCGCCGCGGGGTGTCGCTGGGGGCCGCGGCCGGCTCGACCATGCTGGCCCGGCTGCTCGATGTTGCCGCCCTGTGCCTCATCACCCTGGTCCTCGGGCTATATGCGGGCGGCCACCTCACCACGCTGCTCGGCCTCTTCGCCCTGCCCCTGGCCATGGTCGGCGCCGGTGCGCTCGGCTGCCTCCTGCTGGCCGCGGGAAAGCTTGCGCCGCTCTGGGCGCTCCTCCCGCGGCGCATCGCTCGCATCGCCCAGGAAGCCCAGGCGGCCCTCGCCGCAGTCTCCGCGCTGCGCGTGCTGATCGCCTTCACCGTGGTGGTGGTCAGTTGGCTCCTGGAGGCCGGCGCGCTCTGGTCGGTGGCGCAGGCGGCGGGCGTCCCCCTCTCCCTGGCGGTGGCGGCCGCGGCGACCGCCTTCACCATCGCTTTTCAAGGGTTGCAAGTGACCCCCGGCGGGCTTGGCCTGTATGAGGCCAGTCTGACCGGGGTGCTGGCCTTGTACGGGCTCGACCCGGCGACCGGCTTGGCGCTGGCCGTAGCGACCCACGCGCTCAAGTTCGCCTATGCCTATCTCGTGGGCATTCCCTGCCTGATCGCGGAGGGCCTCGATAGCCTTGGTCTGCCCTCCCCCATCCCATCAAGGGCGGATGGGTCTCACACCCGCGTGGGGGAGGGGGCCAGAAGGGGCGGGGCGCTCGCGTGGCAGGTGGCGTGGGCTGCCGCCCTCCCGCCGGGCGTCCGTGACGCGGTGCGGATGGCGTTCCTCCGGCTGGACCCCGGCCTGGTCCTGGCGGTCCTGGTCACGCTGGTCATCCCGCCTGCGGCCTGGGCCTCTGCTACCGTCTGGCTCGCCTTCCTGGCCGGGACCCTCGCGACGGCGCCGCTCATGGTGCTGGGGCGCTGCCATCACCTGCCCCGCCGTCTTACCCCGCTGCTCCTGGTCGTGCCGTTGCTCTTCCTGGCGGTCTTCGGCCTACCTGCGCCCGCGGCAGGGCTGACCGTGCTGGCCCTGGCAGGCGGCCTCGCCGTCTGGCGGCGTTTGGTCCAGCCGGTTGGCATCCTCTGGCCCGGCCTGCTGGCCCAATCCATTGCGGCCGGCGGGCAGCACCCCCTCGCCGTCGCCGGGTTCGGCCTGGCTGCGCTCTCCGGTGTCGTACTGGCGCGCCAGTGGTGGCTGGCCCACCACCCCCTGCCGCTGCCGGGGCCTCCGTCCCCCGGCAGCATCCTGGCGGTGCTGGTCCCCGTGCATAACGAGGCCGCGACCATCGCCGCAGTGGTGGCCGGCGTCCCCCGCGCGGCCCTGCGCGGGTTGGGGGTGGAGCCCTGTATCATCGTCGTGGACGACGGTTCGGACGACGGCTCCGCGGCGAGCGCGCACACAGCCGGGGCCGACCTCGTCATCCGGCACCCGCGGCGTCGCGGGCTGGGCGCGGCCGTGCGGACGGGCCTGGCTGCGGCGCGCACCATGGGGGCCGGGGTCGCGGTGTACCTGGATGGCGACGGCGAGTACGATTCCGGCGATATCCCGGCCGTGGCCGCGCCGGTGCTGCGCGGTGAGGCCGATTACGTGCTCGGGATACGCTTTCCGGGGGCCGCACGCCGGATGCGTCCCAGCCGCCGCTGGGGGAACCTCGCTTTCACCGCGCTCCTGAGCCTGCTCACCGGCCGCCGTCTGCGGGACGGCCAGACCGGGTTGCGCGCCTTCAGCGCCCGCGCGCTCGCCCAGGCCGAGATCGTCCACGACTACAACTATGCCCAGGTGCTCACCCTGGACCTGCTGCGCAAGGGGATGCGCCTGGCGCACGTCCCTATCAGCTACCGCACCCGGCAGCACGGCACCTCCTTTATCCGGTACCGGGAGTACCTGCGTCGGGTGGTGCCGGCCATGGTCCGGGAGGTCTTGAGCCCGTGAGCGCGTGGGCCCGTCTGCCGGGCCGCTACTGGGCCGCGCTCGGCCACGGCTGGCGCGTGCTCGACCGGGACCTGCGCCTGCCACCGCCCGCCGCAGCCACGTCGCGCCGGGTCGTGGTAGCGGCCCTCCTGCTGGGACTGCTGGCGGCCGTCTTCAACCAGCTTGCCGTGCCGCTGCGCGCCAGCCACAGCGCCCGCGTGACCGCCGACGAACCGTTCTATCTCCTCACCACCGTCAGCCTGCTGGCAGACGGGGACCTCGACCTGACCAACGACTACGCGTTGCAGCGCTATCGGGCGTACTTCGACCACCCCCAGGACCTCTGGCACCAGTCGGTCCCCACCACGGACGGCCGCCTGCTGTCGCCGCACAACCTGGGGACCTCGCTCCTGGTCCTCCCGGCCTACGCCCTGGGCGGCCTGGATGGCGCCAAGCGGTTCCTGGCGGTCTTGGGCGGGGCGACGGTAGCGTTCATGGTGCTGCTGGCCTACCGGGCCATCGGGCACCTGCCCGCGGCGCTGGCCGCGGCGACGCTCGTGGGCGGGAGCGCGCCGCTCTTCATCTATTCCGCCCAGATCTACCCTGAGGGTGCGAGCGCGCTGCTCGTCACTGCGTGCGCCTGGCTGCTCCTGGGCCGGCAACCCGGTCCGCGCAGCGCCGTTCTGCTCGCGCTGGGGCTGAGCGGGCTGGCCTGGCTGGGGGCCAAGTATGCCCTGGTGGGCAGCGCCATCGCCCTGCCGGGGCTGGTGCGCCTGCGCCCCGGCGCCCGCCTGCTGCTGGTCGCGCTGCTCGTCCCGAGCGCGGCGGCCTACGCCTGGTTCCACCTGGCGACCTACGGCGGCCTGACCCCCTACATCGTGAACCGGCTCTACGCCGGGAGCACGACGGTGGAGCTGATCGGTGCGCACCTGGAGCTATGGAACCGCCTGTCCCGGCTGGCGGGGCTCTGGATCGATGGGGAGTTCGGCCTGGTCCGCTGGGCTCCGATCCTGCTACTGGCCCTGCCGGGGGTCCCGCTGCTTGCCCGGCGCCCTGGGCCGGTCCGCTGGGTCCTGCCCCTCGTCATCGGCGCCCAGGTGCTCGTTGCCGTCTTCTTCAGCATTACCATGCGCGGCTGGTGGTTCCCCGGTCGCATGCTGATCGCCGTGCTGCCGCTGCTGGCGGTCCCCCTGGCGGTGACGCTGGTCCAGGTGCGGGGGCGTCCCCTGCTGGCTGGCCTGGCCGCCTTCCTGGGCATCGCCACCCTGGGCATCAGCCTGGCCCTGCGCGAGGCCGTCGCGGCCGAGCGCGTGGTGCTGGCGGTCGATCCCTTCGCCCTGCCCTGGCCGCCGTTTCAGGCGGTGGCCGCCCTGGTCCCGGTCTACACCACCTATCAGACGTCCACCTGGCTCCTCACCGCGGGATGGGTGCTGGTGATGGGGGCGCTCGTCGCCGTGGGGCGTCGCCTCCAGGCATCCCCGCCACCCGCGGCAGCACCAGAGGACGTTGCGCTGGAGCCATCATCCCGACAGCTCCGGGAGGCCCCATGACCCGCACGGTGGTGGTAGGCGGTGGCCCCGCCGGGCTGGCCGCCGCCTACCGTCTGGCCCAGCACGCCGACCAGAGCGTTCTCCTGTTGGAGCGCGCCCCGGTCCTGGGCGGCCTCGCCGCCGGGTTCCGCCACGGCGACGCCACCCTCGATTTCGGCCCGCATCGGCTCCACGCGGGCACGGACCCTGAGGTGCTGGCAGACCTGCGCCGCCTGCTGGGCGACGAACTGGAACTCCGTCCCCGGAGGGGCCAGATCCGGCTGGCGGGCCGCTTCCTCCCCTACCCTGTCGGCCCGACGACCCTCCTGATGCTCGGCCCGCGCCAGGTCGTCCAGTTGGGCGTTGGCGTCCTGGCGGCCCGTCTTCCCCGCCCGGCAGCGGCTCCAGTCTCGTACGAGGCAGCGCTCCAGGCGCGGCTGGGCGCACCGCTCTATCGGCTGTTCTACGGCCCTTATGCCGAGAAGGTCTGGGGGCTGCCGGGCAGTCAGATTGCGGCCGACCAGGCCGAGCGGCGGGTCAACCAGCGCGGGCTGGCCGATCTCCTGCGTCTGGCGTTGGGCCGGAGCAGCGGACGCCACTACTTCTATCCACGGGGCGGCTTCGGCCGGATTCCGGCGGCCTACGCCCAGGCCCTGGCGAGCGCCCCAGCGGCCCGCCTGGCGTGTTCCGCGCTCGTGGAGACCGTGGAGTGGCAGCCGGGCCGGGTGCGTGCGCTCCGGTACGCCCAGGACGGCAACCCAGCGCGAGCGGGCGCCGACCACCTCATCTGGACTGCCCCGCTCCCTGAGTTGGTCCGCCGGCTTGATCCGCCCGCGCCGCCCGACATCCAGCAGGCCGCCGCCAGCCTGCGCCACCGGGCCGTGGTGCTCTGCTACGTCGCGCTGGCGCTGCCTCGCGTCGGGCAGGCCGACACGTACTATTTCCCGGAGCGGCGCTTCCCCTTCAACCGTGTGACCGAGCAAAAGAACTTCAGCCCGGCCATGGTCCCGCCCGAGAGGACGGTCCTCTGCCTGGACCTGGCCTGCGACCCCGACGACGCGCGCTTTACCGCCTCTGATGAGGAGCTGCGCGACCTGGTGCTGCCTGCGCTGGAAGAAGCCGGGTTGGCCCGCCCTCGGCAGGTCATCGAAGTCTTCAGCCGGCGCTTCCGGCAAGCCTATCCGGTCTACGACCTCCGCTATCGCGCTGCCCTGGCGCATGTGCAGGACTGGCTCGCCGGCTTCCAGAACCTGTGGCTGGTCGGGCGACAGGGGCTTTTCCTCCACAACAACACGCACCATTCCCTGCTCATGGGCTATCGCGCGGCCGACGCCATCGCCAGCGGCGACCGCGGCCAGTGGCCTGCTGCCCTCGCCCACTTCGCCACCTTCCGGGTCGCCGATTGACGGGACCACCGTCCTCCCCGGCCCGCCGTGCCAAAGGCGCGTCTCTGGTAGCAGCAGCATGCACCCAGGAGCGGATTTGGGTGCCCAGCGTGCCATCCGCTACAATGAGGATGCAAGGGACGCCGCAACGATAGCCACGGTGCCAGCTGCCAGCGCGGGTTGCGGGCAGCCACCGCCGAGGTTCCGCATGATCACGTGCCTGGCCCATACCAGAACGGGGCAGGAGCTCCAGGAAGTGGAGCCTGACCAGATCGGTGCGCTGCTGCGCGCCCACGAGCAGGTGGTGTGGCTCGACCTGCGCGACCCCAGTCCGCGCGAGTTCGAGTTCCTCCGCCGCGAGTTCGGCTTCCACCCGCTGGCGCTAGAGGATGCCCAGAAGCGCCACCAGCGCCCCAAGATCGACGAGTACCCAAACTTCTATTTCCTGGTCTTCTATGCCCTGTGCGTCCGCTCGCCGGGGGAGGCAGGTGCGGGGTCCCTGGTGTGCCTGGAGGAGATCGGCATCTTCCTGGGACAGAGCTACATCGTCACGGTCCATGCCCAGTCGGTGCCGGAATTGGAGGAGGCCGCCCGCCGTTGGCGCCAGGTCCGGGAGGAAGTCGGCGCCCATACCGGAACGCTGCTGTACGCCATCCTGGATAGCATTGTGGATCACTACTTTGTGGTGGTGGATGCCCTGGCAGAGCGGATGGACGACCTGGAGGAGCAGATCTTCGAGCGCTTCGATATCCGCCCCTCGGAGGAGATCTTCCGGCTGCGCAAGGAACTGCTCGGGGTGCGCCGCGTCCTGGCGCCGGAGCGGGAGGTGGTGAACACCCTGCTGCGCCGGGAGGTTCCCATCCTGCCACCGCAGGTGACCGTCTACCTCCAGGACGTGTACGATCACGTGGTCCGGGTGACGGATACGGTCGATACCTACCGTGACTTGCTGTCGGGCACCCTGGACGCCTATCTGTCGGCGGTTTCCAACAGTCTGAACCAGGTGATGAAGACCTTGACCGCGGTGGCAGCCATCCTCATGAGCGTCTCCCTCATCGCCGCGATCTACGGGATGAACTTCCGCTCCATGCCGGAGCTGGAGCAACCCTGGGGCTACCCTTTCGCGCTGGGGCTCATGGCGGTGGTGGGCCTGGGGCTGGCCCTGTATTTCTGGCGGCGGGGCTGGCTCTGAGCGAGGGGGCACACGCTCCTTGGGGCGCGGCGAGGCCCCCACGTTCAGCGACGTGAGGGCCTCATCTGGTCGGGGCGGCAAGATTCGAACTTGCGACCACGCGGTCCCAATCCGCGTGCGCTACCCTCCCAGGCACGAACCCCACGCCTGTGCCCTGCCCTGACAGCAGTTTGACAGCATTTCCGCCAGGGCGGTAGCTCGAAAGGAGCACCGCTCATGGCTCTGGCACGCCGCGGCAACGGCGAAGGCACCATCAACCAGCGCACGGATGGCCGCTGGCAGGGGTCCCTCCAACTCGGGGGGAAGCGACAGACCGTTTACGGCCACGCACAGAAGGAAGTCCGGGAGAAACTGGCCGCGCTCCAGCAGCAGGCCCCCACGACCGGCAAGCTCCCCGACGGCCGCCACACCCTGGGGGAGCTCCTCGCCCTGTGGCTGGACACCGGCGGCCACCGCTGGGCGCCCTTCACCCTCCAGAACTACCGGCGCCAGGCCCGCATCATCCTGGCGGACCTGGGCGACCGCATCACCCTGCGCAAGCTCACCCCGGCCCGCCTTCAGGCCGTGGTGAACGCCCACACCGGCACACCCCGGAGCGCCCAACTCCTGTACGATGCCCTGCGCGCCGCCCTCACCCTGGCCGTCAAGTGGGACTGGCTCGCCAGCAACCCCATGACCAGGGTGGAGCGGCCCGGCCACCGTCCCCCGCGGCGGCAGTGGTGGACGCCGGACCAGTGCCGCGCCTTCCTCCAGGAGACGGCCGCCAGCAGGTGGGGGCCGCTGTGGGCGCTGGCGATAACGACGGGCGCCCGTCTGGGTGAACTCTCCGCCCTGCAATGGACGGACCTCGATGGGGAGCGCCGCACCATTACCATCGAGCGGACCGGACAGCACGCGGGTGGGCAGTGGGTGGTCAAGGAACCCAAGACCGCCGCGGGCCGTCGCACCATCCCACTCAATGGGCTGGCTCTGGCCGCGCTCCACCGCCAGCGGGCACAGCAGGCGGCATGGCGGCTGAAGGCTGGGGAGGCGTGGCAAGACACGGGGCTGGTGTTCACCTCGCTGGAAGGCAGGCCCCTACGCCGGTACGACGTAGCCAAGGCGCTGCGGACCACCGTCAAGCGCCTGGGGTTGCCCGCGGCCACCATGCACACCTTCCGGCACTTGTCCGGGAGCCTGGCCCTGGAAGCGGGCGCACCGCTCACGCTGGTGAGCAAGCACCTGGGCCACTCCAGCGTGAGCATCACCGCGCACATCTACAGCCATGCCCTCTCGAACGGTACGGCCGTCACCGACGCCGTCGAGCGGCTCCTTGCCAGCACGCCCACGCAGGGAGAGAGGACCACCCATGCCCCGTAACCGCGACCCGCTGCGCTACGCCTTCCACCGTGCCACCCCGTGGTTTGTAGCGGGCCGCTGGCTCGCCCTGGGCGAGACCCTGGACCCCCTGGCCGAAGCCCTGGCCTGCCCCCAGGCCGTGGCGGTGCGGGTCGGCCTCTGCCGTGCGCCCCAGGAAGGGGAGGCCCTGGACGCCTGGACCCGCACCATAGCGGAATACGCCGGGGTGGACGTGGAGCGGGTGCGACAGGTGGCATACCGCATCGCTATGACGTAAGACGCTCATCGTGCTATACTGAAAGCAGGAAGCCGGGTAGGGGTCGCTCCCCCCGCAAGTTCACCGCCGACACGGTGAGGCCCGGCCTCTCCTCTTGTAGCGCCTTGTCGGAGGTGTGCTATGCCCCGTTGGCCCCCCCTGTTAACCCGTTGGCCCCCTTTCCTGAGACCCCGCCTGTTCTTCTCATCCCGCTACCCCTGGGGAGGGCTTCCCTCTGGCTTGAACAGCACACCAACTTCACCGACCCCCCCTTTCCAGCGCCAGGGCCAGACACATACCGGGGGTTTCTCTACCGGGGGGACACCCGATTGGGAGGGCGGTATCTCGCTCTCAGGGCACTGGACAGCGGCGATGACATTGCTGGGGCGCACCTCTTCCCCCTGGGCAGTGAGCGTACCGAGCTGCGCTTTGGGTACTTCCCGCCTGCCAAGGAGTACGTCCAGCGGGTAGTCACCGCCATAGTGGCAAGATGGGCGGAAGCCGGCCCGGTGGACGCCACGGCGCCCAAGGTGCAGCCCACGAAGACGCTGGCAGCGTACACCCGTGAGGATATTCGGGTCGCCTACGCCGAACTCACCGACGACCTCTACGCCGAGAACGGCCGCCGCCCCACCCAAAAAGACCTTGCCAACCGCCTCCACGTCAGCGAATCTACCCTGGAACGCCACCGCAAGGCCATCGGCGAACCGTGGCCCCCACGCCTTCCGCAGAAAACTGAGGACGCCCGACAGATTGCCGCCGGTTGACGCCTTCTGACGCCGGTTGACGCCTACTAGCCTGCTAGACTGAGTGTGTAAATACACTCAGGAGGTGGGCTGTGCCCGTTGCAACCGTATGGATGCCGCCGGATGTGGCGGCCAGACTCGATAGTATCGCACGCCTGACCGGACTGCCACGACGGGAGGCGGCCAGCCTGTTGCTGACGCTCCTGCTGCGGCAGCCGCCTGCCCCGACCGCGGCGGAGGAGGGTCACAGCGATGCGTGAGCGACAAAGAGGTGCCCGCCCCGGAGCCTGGCAGCACGGTGGGCGGGCACAGCAGACAAGCGGGCGCGCCGCTCAATCTGTGGGCAGTGTAGCATTCCCCCAGCTAGTCTACAACGGTCGTGGGCAGCCCGTCGGCGCTATCGCTCGCGACCCTGACGGCGCCGTCTGGCTGACAAAGTCCGGCCTGGACCCCACCCGGCACAAACTGCGCGTACCGGCCGGGTGGGCTACGGACGCCGCCCACCTGGACGCGCTGCGCGCCGCCGGTGGTGCCGGCGTCCGTCTGCTGCTGGTGGACGGCACAACGCTAGAGTCCACGCTGAGCGCCTGGGACGCCCATGCGCTCCCCGTCACCCGCGGCCACGGCGAGCAAGTTGAACTCCCCGACCGCTGGTGGACAGTCCACCGCGCCGGCGCTCGGCAGCTCGTTTTTGCACTGTGAGGCCCACAATGACCGCACCGCTCACTATCGCACAGGACTACCTCGCACGGGGGTGGCAACCCATCCCCGTGCCCCACCGCACCAAAGTGCCCGTGCTGAAGGGCTGGCAGGAATTGCGCCTCACCGCGGCCGACCTTCCGGCCCATTTCAACGGGCGTGCGGTAAACGTCGGCATTCTGACCGGCGAACCGTCCCACGGGCTTACGGACATCGACCTTGATTGGCTCGAAGCTGGCGCCGCGGCCTCGTGGTTCCTGCCCGACACCGGGTCTGTCTTCGGACGAAAGGGCAAAAGGGGCAGCCACCGACTGTACTACTCGACGCCGCTCCCGAAGTACGTCAAGTACGAAGACCCCACCAACTCGGACAAGGAAAAACGCTGTATCGTCGAAGTCCGTGCTGACGGTCACCAGACGGTGTTCCCCGGTTCCGTCCATCCGTCCGGGGAAGCTATCGCATGGGCGCAAGACGGCTTGCCTGCCCACGTGGACGGCAACGCCCTGCGCTCGCAGGTGGCCCGCCTAGCCGCCTGCTGCCTGCTGGCCCGCCACTGGCCGAAGGGCGCACGGCAGGATGCCGCGCTGTACCTGGCAGGCGGCCTGCTGCGGGCAGGATGGGCCGCGGATGAGACGGAGCGCTTCATCTCGGCGGTAGCTGTCACCGCGCAGGATGAAGAAGCCGATAAGCGCCCAGACGTAGTGACCCACACGGCCCGGAAGCTGGCCGCTGGGCAGGACGTGGCCGGATGGCCCCACCTGGCCGGGCTGGTAGGCAAGGCCGTGGTAGATACGGCGCGGGAATGGCTCGGCATCCGTCGGGAGACCGAGCGCACCGGGGAGTTTCCTCAATTTCCTCAATTTTCTCCTATAGATGTTTCTGGCATCGCGGTCCCGCCGTTCCCGGTCCACGTGCTTCCCCCGGCCCCCCGCAAGCTGGTGGAAGCCGGGAGCCGTGCCCTGGGCGCGCCGCCCGATATGATAGCTGTGCCGCTGCTGGTGTTCGCAGGTGCGGCCATAGGGAACACCGCCGCCCTGGAACTGAAGCCGGGCTATGTCCAACGTCCCACCCTCTACGCCGGAGTTGTTGCCCCGCCCGGCGCCACCAAGAGCCCAGCCCTTGACCTGGCGCGCTATCCGTTGGACGTGCTCCAGCAGGAGGCCTTGGAGCAGTACCGGGCCGACCTGAATGCCTACGGCGAGGCCGTTGCCGCGGCGAAGCAGGGCGGAGCAAGCCCGAAGCCGGAACGCCCCCGCATGGGTCACTACTTCTCGACGGACAGCACCACCGAGGCCTCGGCGCAAATGCTGGAGCAGTCGCCGGGCTTTGCCCTGGTGCGGGACGAGCTCGTGTCTTGGGTCAAGTCCTTCGACGCTTACCGCTCAGGCCGCGGCGGGGACCGGCAGAACTGGCTCAGCCTGTGGGCGGGAGCCCCGCTGAAGGTAGACCGCAAGAGCGCGGACCCCATCTACGTCCCTAACCCGGTCATCGGCGTAGCCGGGGGCATCCAGCCCGACTTGCTCCGCGACCTGACGGACGAAGCGGGGCGCCGGGACGGGTTCATCGAGCGCATCCTGTGGGCCTATCCCGACGTGGCCTCGGAGCACTGGACGGATGATAGCGTAGACCCAACCGTCAAGGAGGCGGTCGTTGCCCTGTTCCGCCGGTTGCGGCTGTGGCAAGGGGGAGCGCAGACGGTCCATCTGGACGCGCAGGCGCGGGATTTGTGGCGTGACTGGTACAACGAGAATGCCCGGCTGACCGCTGCTGCCGCCGGCTTGGTCCAGGGGGTGTACGCCAAGGTGCCCCTCCAGGCCGCACGGCTGGCCCTCATCCTGCACTGCCTGACGCACCCCGACCGTAGCCGGGACCTGGACGCCGAGACGATGGCCGGAGCCCTGGAGCTGACCGAATACTTCCGTGCGCACGCTCACCGCGTCCTCATGCACTTCGGCGTCGCCGCAGTCGTGCCCAGCGGTGGGCTGGCGGTCCGCGTGCTGCGCGTGTTGGAAGCTGCAAACGGGGAGTGGGTAGCCCGTGATGCCATCCTCTCCAAGGTGAGCCGCAATACCCCTGCGAATGAGTATGACGCCGCGTTGGGGGACCTGGAGCAGCAAGGCTTGGTCGAGCAGCGCAAGGTCAAGCCCGACGGCGGGGGCCGCCCTTCTGAGCAGTGGAGGAAAAAAGATACTAAGGAGAATATTGAGGAAATTGAGGAAACTCCGGCTGCACCGTCCCTGCCCGACCGCTGCCCACGCCTGCGCGCTACCACCGGACAGTCCTGCAACGGACCGTGGCACCACCTACCCGGCGGCGCCATCCAATGCGCCTGGTGCGGCCAGCCGCCGCCCTTCAGCTAGCAAGAACTTGACCATAACCATAACTCAGAAGGGAGCGCCTCACGATGTACGGCATCACCACAGCCTTTGAGGGACGCATGGGACAGGACGGGGAACTGCGCTTCACCGCCAGCGGCGCGGCCCTGTGGGAAAACTCGGTAGCCGTAGACCAGAAGTCCCGGCAGGATGGAGA
>JACQUQ010000146.1 GCA_016210175.1 Chloroflexota bacterium
AATCCTCCTGTGATGGGTGCCATCCCGCCGCCCTGAAGGGCGGGCCCGCCGTTCACGGCGGCGGTCTCACCCATCAGTTCACGGCTGACAGAACACTAGAGCCTGTGAGGGACTCCGCTCGCGGGCCGGAATATGCCTGCTCCCCCCTGAGCCTATCGCAGGGCGAGCGGGCCGCTCCTGGTTCCCTTCGACAGGCTCAGGGCAGGCTTCAGCGCACCACGAGCGGCCCGCGTGCGGAAGCGTGTGAACGGCGATGGCGACCCCACCACGCGCGGCCGGGGAGCCGAAGGACGGTGCTACCTCAGGGCGCTGTTGACCGCGTGGACGAACGCGTCGATATCAAAGGGCTTGACCAGCATGTGGACGCGACGGTGGTCCAGCCAGTCGGCCCACTGGCGCAGTTGCCGCTCGTCAACGGTGCAGACGAGGATGGGGATGGTTGCCGTGCGCTGGTCACCGCGCATCCGACAGATGCACTGCCGGGCGAAGGATGGCGTTGGCGTCCACAGTTCCAGTACCACGAGGTCGATCCCGCCCCTATGGACCGCATCGAAGCCGAGTGCGGCTTCCTGGCACACCATGACGGTGTGACCTTCGTCCTCCAAGAGCTCCTGCATGATGCTCGCGGTCGCAGGATCTCGTTCGATGACCAGAACGGTACTCACGCTTGGCCCTCCTTCGTGCCAAACGGCCGACGGCCTTGCACGCGGTCGGGAGCCAGCCTGCCCTGGCTGTCCCTCTGGAGTTGCGCTCCAGTACGCCGTGCCCGCGCGCCGACGAGGCCGTTCACCTTCTTTCACGCTATGATATACGGTGAGGTGTTACTGGGCCATTATAAATACATTTATGCTTTTTAAATCTATTATAGTAAATAAAAGATAGTATTTATGGAAACCTTTTCTGGTTTATGGGATCTCTTCACCTCTCCCCCCAGCCTCTCCTCGCGTCGAGGAGAAGCGCAGGTTCTCCCTTCCCTTGTAAGGGGGCCCGAAGGTGCGAGTGGGGTTCCCCCCTGACTGCGAGAACGCATCGGCCCTGCGATAGGGCGGGGTTCGGGTGTTTTTCCCTGGGAAACGGGTGTATAATGAAACATCCTTGCCCACTGCGATGCTGATTGGTGTTCCGGTGCTTTCTCCCCCAGGTGGTGGTGTGCTGCGGGGCCAGGTTGCTCCGGGCGCACCGTACGGAGGATCGACGATGCAGACCTTCCGCTATTCTCGCTGGGACGGCAGCCAACAACTGGCGCTTGATGCCGATCAGGTCTTGTCGGAACTGGCCGATGACCTGCTGGATCACGGCGACCTGCGGCGGGCGCTCCAGCGCCTCATGCAGCGGGGCATGCAGACCCAGCCGTTGCCCGGTCTCCAGGACCTGCTGCGCCGCCTCCGGGAGCGCCAGCAGCGTACCCTGAACCAGTACAACCTGGACTCCATTATCGACGACCTCCAGAAGCGCCTGGAAGAGATCCTTGAGACCGAACGGCACGGCATCGAACGCCGTCTCCAGGAGACCCGTGACCGGGTGCCCCGCACCGGCGACCAGGGCGACCCGCAGGGCAACCCGCAGGGCGCAGACCAGGACCAGGGCAGCGACCAGGGCCAGGACGGCGATCAGGGGATGCCACGCGGGCCCCAGGCCGGAGGACAGCGACCCCAGGGCCAGCAGGGACAGCAGGCCCCGGCCGGGCAGCGCAGCCCCCGCCGCGGGCAGTCCGGCGGCCAGCAGGGACCGCCCGAACCAGGAAGCCAGGGCGAGGCCGGCGAGCCGGCCGACGCCGGCGCCTTCTCCCAGGAGATGGCCGAGCAGATGATGCAGTTCCTGGAGCGTCTGGCCGAGGAAAAGCAGCAGTACCTCGATCAGCTTCCCCAGGACCCGGCCGGGCAGATCCAGCGTCTGCAAAACTACGAGTTCATGGACCCGGAAGCCAAGCGCAAGTTCGATGAACTCATGGAGATGCTCAAGCAGCAGGTCATGGACTCCCTGTTCCAGAACATGATGCAGGGCATGCAGGGCATGACCCCGGAGCAGATGGAGCACCTCAAAGAGATGCTGCGGCAGCTCAACCGCATGCTCAAAGACCGGCTCCAGGGCAAAGAGCCCAACTTCCAGGAGTTCATGGAGCAGTTCGGCGATATGTTCCCCGGCAACCCCCAGAACCTGGACGAGTTGCTGGAGCAAATGCAGGCGCAGATGCAGGCGATGCAGTCCCTGTTGCAAAGTATGAGCCAGGCGCAGCGCCAGCAGCTTTCCGAGGTGATGGAGCAACTGATGCAGGATATGGGCCTGCGCCAGCAGCTCATGGAGATGTCCCTGGCCCTGGACCAGTTGTTCCCCCAGGAGCGACCGGAGCGCTACCCCTTCCGCGGGGACGATCCGGTCTCCCTCCAGGAGGCCATGCGCCTCATGGAGGAGTTGCGGGAGCTGGCAGAGCTGGAGCAGGCCGTGCGCGCCGCCCAGCAGCGGGGCGAGATAGAGCGGATCGACACCGAGCAGGTGCGCGATCTTCTGGGGGAGGAGGACGCCCAGAACCTGGAGCGGCTCAAGCAAATCGAGAAGCTCCTGGAGGAAGCGGGCTACCTGAAACGGAACGGCAACCGGCTGGAACTGACCGCGCGGGCCATGCGCAAGATCGGGCAGAAGAGTCTGCAAGACATCTTCGCGCAACTGAAGAAAGACCGCTTCGGCAACCACAGCCTGGACCGCCGGGGGGCGGGCCGCGAGCGCACCGACGACACCAAGCGCTACGAGTACGGCGACCCCTTCTTCCTGGACCTGGAAGAGACGCTGATGAACGCGCTCCAACGCGAAGGCGTCGGCACCCCCATCAAGCTGGCCCCCGACGACTTCGAGGTCTACCGGACCGAGCATCTGACCCAGGCCAGCACCGTGCTCATGCTGGACCTGAGCCGGTCTATGGGCCTTACCGGGCGGTTCCCGGCCGCCAAGAAAGTCGCCCTGGCCCTGAGCAGCCTGATCAAGACCCAGTTCCCGCGGGACCAGCTCTACATTGTCGGCTTCTCCGAGTACGCCCAGGAACTGAAGGGCGACGGTCTGCAACTGGTGAACTGGAACCACTGGGTCAGCGGCACCAACATGCACCACGCCTTCATGATGTCCCGGCGCCTGTTGAGCCAGCACAAAGGCGGGACCCGCCAGATCATCATGATCACCGACGGCGAGCCGACGGCCCACCTGGAGCGGGGCTATGCCTACTTCGAGTACCCGCCTTCTCTCATCACCATCCGCGAGACCTTGAAGGAAGTGCAGCGCTGCACCCGGGAGGGCATTACCATTAATACCTTCATGCTGGAGCGGACCCCCTACCTCATGGAGTTCGTGCAGCAGATGGCGAAGATTAACCGGGGCCGCGTCTTCTACACGTCGCCGGACCGTCTGGGCGAGTACATCCTGGTGGACTACCTCTCCCACAAGCGCCGGAAGATCTCCTGACCGGGGGAGCCGCAGAGCGGTGCGCGCCATGCGGACCGCTCTGCCCTTCTGATTATGTTGCCCGTTCCGTCGGTCCTGCGCGGGGAAGAGTAAGGTGTGGAGGGCTCCGCCATGCCCAGCGAACGCGTCCAGCGGCAGATAGACCGCCTCCTCGACGAGGCCGATGAAGCGGTCCGGCAACTCAACTGGCTTGCGGTGCGAGACCGCGCGCAGGCCGCCCTTGGTCTCGACCCCGACAACAGCGACGCGCGCACCTACCTGGCCGCCGCCGAGCGTGCCCTGGGTGAGTCCGCTCCCGCTGCGCCCGCGCCGGTCCGCACGCCCACGCCGGAGCCTGCCCCCGCCCAGCCCACGTCCTTCGCCGACGGGCGCTACGTGGTCAAACGCTTCCTGGGCGAGGGCGGCAAGAAGAAAGTCTTCCTGGCCCGCGACGCTCGCCTGGACCGGGACGTGGCCTTCGCCCTCATCAAGACCCAGGGCCTCGACGACGAGGGCATTGCCCGCATCCGCCGCGAAGCCCAGGCCATGGGCGCCTGGGGGACCATCCCTACATCGTGGCGGTCTACGACTTCGGCGAGGAGGGCGGCCAGCCCTTCCTCGTGACCCAACTCATGGGCGGCGGCGACGTCGAAGGGCTGATCGAGCGGGCGGAGCACCACCGCCTGCCCTTCGCTCAGACGCTCCGGATTGCCGACCAGGTGTGCCAGGCCCTGGAGCACGCCCACCGCCACGGCATCGTCCACCGAGACCTCAAGCCCGGCAACGTCTGGCTCACCGCAGACGGCGCGGCCAAGCTGGGCGACTTCGGCCTGGCGGTCTCCCTGGAGCGGTCCCGGCTCACCCAGGCGGGTATGATGGTGGGCACCGTCTCCTACATGCCGCCGGAACAGGCCGTGGGCGGCGCGGTGGAGCCGCGCAGCGACCTCTATTCCCTGGGCGCCATGCTCTACGAGATGGTGACCGGCAGGCCGCCCTTCGTGGCCGAGGAGACCGTCGCCATCATCACCCAGCACCTCAACGTGCCGCCCGTGGCCCCCTCGTGGCACCGCCCCGACTGTCCGCCCGCCCTGGAAGCGCTCATTCTGCGCCTGCTGGAGAAAGACCCCGCCAAGCGCCCGGCTTCGGCCACCGAGGTCCGGCAGGCGCTGGCCGCGGTTGACCTCTCCCCTGGCCCCGCCCCGGAGCAGGGCGGGGAATATCCGCCCCCTTCCCTGGCAGGCAAGGGGGCCGGGGGGTTAGGTCTGGCGGACAACCCCCTGTACCGCCGCACCTTCGTGGGGCGGGAGCAGGAGTTGCGCCAGTTGCAACGGGCCTTCGACCTGGCGCTGTCCGGGCAAGGCTCCCTGGTCCTCGTCGTCGGCGAGCCGGGCATCGGCAAGACGGCCCTGTGCGAGCAGCTTGCCACCTACGCCACCGTCCGGGGCGGGCGCGCCCTGGTGGGCCATTCCTTCGAGGAGGGCTCCCTCTCCCTGCCCTACCTGCCCTTCGTGGAGGCCCTGCGCTCCTACGTGCTGGCCCGCCCGCCCGATGCGCTCCGCACCGAACTGGGCACCCACGCCGCCGAGGTCGCCCGCATCGTCTCCGACGTGCGGGAGCGCGTCGCCGTCGAACTCAAGCCGCCGGGCGACCCGGAAGAAGACCGCTGGCGCTTGCTCCAGGCCGTCACCGAGTTCCTGCGCTCGGCCTCGACCACCCAGCCCCTCGTGCTCGTCGTGGAAGACCTGCACTGGGCCGACCGGGGCACCCTCGACCTGCTCACCCA
>JACQUQ010000158.1 GCA_016210175.1 Chloroflexota bacterium
GCGCAGGGCCCTGCGCCCCTACCGGTTGCCCATGCCGAAAACGTCTCCTGATCCTGCACTAACGCGCCGGCTATCCCCAGGTTACATGGCGCCGACCGCGACCATCTCAAACTCGAACCGAGCACGACGGCCGCGGCTGCGGTGGCCGGGCGGGAGCACGAGCCCTGCGGTCCGCGGCGTACTGTCCCGTGTGCTCGCCGTGAAGGAGACCCCCGGCTATGGCGAGGGATCGGGCGGTTGCCGCAGAGGGCGCCGCCGGCACGACCATGCTGGCGACTGGCGAACAACTGGAGACCGCACCATGGCGCTGGCAGCGTATCCATACCTGGTGGCAGGCGCACGAACCACAGGCCGCGCCCTATACTTACCTGGCCGTTATCACCCTGGCCGAATACCTTACCGCCACCAGCAACCCCCGCCTGGGTCTGGCGCTGCACGCCGTGGTGCTCCTGGCCCTGCTGGTCCACGGGGCACGCATGCCCGATGAGGCGCCACGGCGCTTCCTCTGGGCCCTCATCCTGGCCCCTCTCATCCGCATCCTGAGCCTGACCCTGCCGCTCACCGACTTCCCCCGCGTCTCCTGGTACTTCGCCATCAGTGTGCCCCTCATCGTCACCACCGCACTCCTGAGCCGCAGCCTGGGCTTCACCCGCCGCGACCTCGGCCTGACCCTCTCGCCACGCCACCTCCCCATCGACCTCGCACTGGTGGCGCTGGGGCTGCCCCTGGGCTACCTCGAGTACCAGATCCTCCAGCCGGACCCGCTGGTGCCCATGACGGGCTGGACCCAACCGCTGTTGGCGGCCCTGATCCTGACGGTCTCCACCGGATTCAACGAAGAGTTCATCTTCCGCGGGCTGATGCAGGGGGCTGCCTTCCCGGTGCTCCGCAGGTGGTCCCCCCTCTACGTCAACCTCCTGTTCGCCGCCCTCCACATGGGATACGAATCGTTCATTGACCTGGTCTTCGTCCTCTGCGTGGGCATGCTCTTTTCGTGGTACCGCATGCGCAGCGGCTCCATCTTCGGCATTACCCTGGCCCACGGGATGGTCAATATCACCCTGTTCCTCATCGTCCCCTTCCTGATGGGCGAGACCACCGGGCCGGGCGCGCTCCCGTAGGTGGTGGGGTGAAACCAGAACGCGTTGACGCTTGCCGACGAGGGAAGGACCTCACCCCCGGCCCCCTTCCCTGCGAGGGAAGGGGGAGCACCCCGCGCCCCTTCCCGCCGCGGGGAGGGGCAGCCCGCCGCCGGCGGGCGGGGAAAGGTCCGTCCCGTGCGGTGCTGCGGGATCGCCGTTGACTGCACGCCGTGGTACAATGCGGGGTGTTGGGAAGCTCGAAGCGTAAGGAGCGCGTCTCGTGAAGAAGGTCATCGATCTGCGCAGCGATACCATCACCCATCCCACGCCTGAGATGCGGGAAGCCATGTACCGGGCGGAGCTGGGCGACGACGGCTGGGGCGACGACCCCACCGTGAACCGCCTCCAGGAGTTGGCGGCGGAGCGGTTGGGCAAGGAGGCGGCGCTGCTGGTCCCCAGCGGGACCATGGGCAACCTGGTCTCCATCCTGAGCCAGGCCGAGCGCGGCACGGAGATCATCCTGGGCGACCGCTCCCACACCTTCACCACCGAGTCCGGCGGTGTTTCGGCGGTCGGCGGCATCCATGTGTGGGCGCTCCCCAACGACCGCTTCGGTCGCCTGGACCCGGCGCAGGTGGAGGCAGCCATCCGCCCCAGCGGGAACGTCCACTACCCGCGAACCGCCCTCATCTGCCTGGAGAACACCCACAACCGCTGTAGCGGCGCGGTGCTGTCCCCCGAGTACATCAGCACCATCGCCGCCCTGGGACGGCGCGCCGGCGTCCCCCTCCACCTCGACGGCGCACGGGTGTTCAACGCCGCGGTCGCCCTGGAGATGGACCCCGTCGAACTGGTCCGCCCCTTCGCCAGCGTCACCTTCTGTCTGTCCAAGGGCCTGTGCTGCCCCATCGGCTCCCTGATCTGCGGCAGCGCCGAGTTCATCGCGCGGGCACGCTTCTGGCGCCAGATGGTGGGCGGGGGCATGCGCCAGGCCGGCATCATCGCGGCCGCGGGCATCGTCGCTCTGGAGTCCATGATCGACCGCCTGGCCGAAGACCACGAGCACGCCCGCATGCTGGCCGAGGGCCTGGCTCACCTCCCCGGCCTGACCCTGGACCTGGAGCCTATCCAGACCAACATCGTCATCATGCAGGTGCAGGCCATGAGCGGGGAGGAGTTCGCCGGCCGCCTGGAGGCCGAGGGGATCCGGGTCTCCCGCATGGGGCCCAACCTGGTGCGGATGGTCACCCACTACGGTATCACCCGGTCGGACATGCAGGAAGCGGTCCGCGCCGCCGCCCGCATCCTGGCCGAGTGACCACGCGCCGGTCACGTCATCCCTACTGCACGACCACGCCGCGCTGCTCCAGCGCGAATTCGGTAACGGCACCCCGGATCACACGGAAGGCCAGCAGGGGCAGCCGTCGTACCGGCGTGCTGTCCCGGTAAAGCGCCAGGTAGCCGCGGTAGAGGCCATCGCCGGTGGGCCAGCCCTGACCGTGCAGCGGGGTGCCGTCCCGTGTCGTGGCGACCTTCCGCTCCAGGTCCAACTGTACCGCTCCCTGGCCCGCGGCCAGCGCCCCTCGGAGGTCCCACCACCCCCAGTGAGATCCCCCGTCGTCCCGGTAGATGTCGAGCACCGGCACCAGGTCCCCCGCGGCCAGGTGCAGGTCCAGGCGCACCACCGATCCCTCACGGTCCCCATCCACCTGGAGGGCCACGCTCTCCGGGTGCGGCGCTGGTGGCACGACGGGCACCGCACTGACCGGTCGCACGGCTGCCGACTTCAGCCATACCGTCCCTTCGCTCCGCACGGTCAGGGCGGTGGGGGTGTCCAGCCGCACGTGGGAGAGGGTCGTGACGCCGGCCGGCACCGGTACGGTCTGCATGGCCCCGGCGGGACCGAAGCTGATGCGCGTGGGCTGGAAGGCGATGACCGTGAACGCGAACGTCCGTTGCTCTGGCGCCGATCCGGCGAGCGATCCCCCGGCGTCCCCCAGGGCAATGTCATCGCTCCCGACCGTCAGCCGCACGCCCTCCCGGTCGATGACCGGCAGCGCCACCGCTGGCCCCGCCGTGACGCTCAGGACACCCAGTAGGGGCGGCGACAGGGCTGCTTCCAGCGCGGGGGTACCGTCGGGCCGCCAGCGTTCCACCCGCCGGAGCCCGCTGCTCCCAGGGTTGGGGTTGCGTGCGATGACCGGGGGCTGCGCGATGTGGCCGAAGTCCCGAAATGCCAGTATCCCCGCCTCGCGCGGGGCCAGCCGCCAGCCTACCCCTTCCCAAACCGGCCGGTCCCAGGCGTACAGCTCCGGGTCCGGGCGGGTGGCGGCCGGCGCCAGCCCGTAATCGCAGCCCCTCGGGGCGGGACGGAATATGGTCCGGTACCCGGTGCGCAGGAACCCATACGGCTCCGCGTGGCGCAGGAACAGGAGCGCCGCCGCCGCGGGCGGCCCCTCCAGGCCCGGCCCTCCGGTGATGCACACCGACGCCCCCGCCGGGACCACCTCTGCCAGCCGGGCTGCGGCGCCGAAAGTGTGTACGCTCTGCGTCCGGCCCGCCGCGGCGGCCGTCGCCCCGGTCACGCCGACCACCACCAGCAGCCCCCCCCCCAGGAGCACGGCAAGGTACCGACTGCTTTGCGCAGGGGCCGGGAGAGGAGGCCGCCTGGCTGCCAGCCACCCGAGGCCCAGCGCGGCGGGCGCTATCAGCAGGTCCGCGGCCATGGGCAGCAGCTTGAAGTAGCCGTACGGGTACGGCGTCACGAAGCGCAGCGCCCCCAGCAGGAGCGCGGCCGCGCCGCTGCCCAGGAGGAGCGCCCCGCTCCCAGTAGCCCCCTGCACCCGGAGCGCAGGGAACTGAGTGCGGTCGAGCGCGGCCGCGGCCAGCCCGATCAGGGCCAGCCCCCCCAGGACGGCGACCAGCCCCAGGGAGACGGCGGGCGTGGCCCACGGCAGCGCGACGGGCAGGGACCAGCCGACTCCGACCCCCGGCCCCGGCAGTAGCCCCAACGCCCAGGCCAGTGGAGCGAAGGCCCGCACCTCGGGGCCTTCGGTCAGGCCGCGGGTGCCGCCCTCCCCCAGGAAAGCGGCGAGCCGCACCCCCAGGCGGGCGGCGGCCAGCGGGTAGACTGCCACCGCCGTCGCCAGCAGCATCCCGCCGCCGCGCAGCGCATGGCCGCGCCGGTTCCCGGCCAGCCCGACGATCCCCACGGCGGCCAGCACTGCCCCATACAGCGGCAGCGCCGGCGTGTAGGCCGCGATGAGGCCGGCCAGGAGCAGCCCCGCCAGGGCCGCGGTCCGGGGTTCGCCGCTGCGCAGGGCGACCATGCCGACCGTGAGCGCAGCGGGCAGCAACACCAGCGCCGCCACCTGCTGCCCAAACCCCAGCACGACCACGTACAACACGGCGCTGTTGAGGCTGAGCAGGGCGGTAGCCCACACCGCGGGGCCGCGCCCCAGGCCGAATCCCCCCCGCAGCAGCGCCCAGGTGCCGGGAACACTGAGGGCAAAGAGGCACGCCAGCAGCGGCGCGAAACTGCGATAGGCGGGTAGGCCCGTCAGCGCGCCCAGGCTGCTGTGCAGCAGGGAGAAGGCCAACCCTCCCGACCGGGGATCGAAGAAGTTGAGGCGCCACATGAGCGGGTCGCCCTGGGTCGGGAAGGGCGCCCCGGCGGGGTGCTCCAGGGAAAAGCCGTTAGGGAAGCGCTGCAACGCCTCGGCCAGGGGCAGGTAGATCTCCACGTCCCAGTTCGGCCCCATCGCCAGCAACTCGGGACGGCCCACGATGGGGACGAGAGCAAGCACCAGGGCCAGGGCCGCCAGCCCCATGACCGCCAGGCCCTCCCACCTGACCCCCGTTCCCGGCAGGGAAGGGAGAGCGTCCCCCCTCCTCCCCTCGGAGGGGAGGGGGCCAGGGGGAGAGGTCCACCAGGCCAGCGCCCCGGCGCCCACTCCCACGGCCACCAGCGCCCAGGCTCCCACCTCCATGGGCAGCGCCAGGCTGACCCAGTAGGCCCCCACGCTGAAGGCGGCCAGCCCGGTGGCCGGGAGCAGGCCCAGGGCAACGGGCGCCAGGGCCGGGGGCAGCAGGCGGAGGGGGGCCAGACCGCACACCATGAGGAGCGCCAGCGTTATGGCGGCGACGACGAGGAACAGGCCGAATTGATCGAGCACAGGGAATCCTACCGGCAGCATCCTGTAGGGGCGCACGGCCGTGCGCCCCCGTTTCATGTAGGGAATTTCCTCCAGGGACCCAGTACGTCAACGTGCATCCTGCAGCGCACGGCCGTGCGCCCCTACCCCGATACGCCCCCAACACCCGGCGCCCTAACGTTGCGGCGGGTGTTGGCGGTCTGGGTGCTCCCGGTCCTGCTCCCAATGTTGCGGGTTCGTCATGATGTACTGCCGAATCACGCCCCAAGCCCGCTCTGTACGGATGATGTGCTCATCGTAGTTCCGCTGCCATACGGGAGCACCGGGGGTACTGCGTAGCGCATTGATACGCTTGGTTGTTGCGGCTTTGAACCCCGCGATGAACGATCCCAACGAACGCGGTCGGCGCAGGAGAAGCGTGGGGGCGCGCATCCCGGCACCCTCCCCTGCGTGAGCTGCATGGAGCACCACGATGCCATGCACGTGGTTCGGCATGACCACGAACGTATCTATCGTGAGCTCGCTGCGGATCTGCGCAGACCGGACCCACTCCTCTTCCACCATCTGCCCCATCTCACTGAGCGTAACCGTACCGTTCTCAATCGCACCGAAAAGGCACGCGCGATCATGAGCGCAGACGGTGATGAAATACACGCCGCCAACATAATCGTGCCCCGGCAACCGGATGGATCGCCGATGGTGGCGGTGCGCGTCAACCGGCATTTCCCCGCCTCCTGTAGGGGCGCACGGCCGTGCGCCCCTACCCCGGTTCTGCGCCCGACGGCCATGCGCCCCGACCTCGGTTCTGCGCCCGACACCCTGCGCCCCTACAATAGTACCCGCAACCCACCACCACGTAAAGACACAAAGCCGGGGGCTTCCCTGGCTGGGAAGCCCCCGGTCTCACTACTTACCCTGTCCCCGGGTGGGGGTGGTCCTCCTTACTGGACCGTGAAGCTGCCAGCGGCCGTCCAGGCCACGCCCGGCTCATCCGGACCGAGCGGAGTCGCCTGCACCCGCGGCCGCACTCGCCAGTAGTACTTGCCCTTGGCCAGCGCAGCGCTGTCGGGCACCGTCCAGCTGTTCAGCGGGTTGGTCTCGCCGCCGTGTACCAGGTTCCAGTACACGAAGCTGGTGGCGGTCTTCGGATCCAGATTGAAGTTCGGGTCGCCGCTCAGCTGCACCTCGTAGTAGAAGCTGTTGACATTGCTGTCCTTCCACGACAAGGTCGGTGTGGTATCCGTGGTCGCGTTGCCGGTGCCCACCGCGTTGAGCGAGACACTGGCCGAGGTCGGCTTGGGCGTCTTGAAGGTCTTGATGGAAGACCAGGGACCCCAGCTCGAATCCGTCTCCGTGATCGCGCCGGTCCTGGAGGTGGCACGCACCCGCCAGGTGTAGGTGGCACCCGGCAGCAGGACGTAGTTGCCCTGGCCCAGCACCGGCGGCTGCGCCGTGAAGGAGCCGGAGGCCACGATGGCCGGGTCGCCGATGATGAGGTTGATCCCCGGGCCGTCCATGTTCAGCGGCAGGACCTGGATCTGGTACTGCGACGAGCCCGAGGGCAGGTTAAAGCTGAAGGTGATAGGCCCGACGTTGGTCGCCGTGGAGCCGTCCAGCGGGAGCTGGGTCTCGGGCGTGCTCACCCGCGTCGCCACGCCCACGCTGAAGGACGCGGCTGCCGACCAGCCACCGTCATGAGCCGCACCATTGGCGAACTCACAGCGGACCCGCCACCAGTAGGTGTCGCCGTTCACCAGACTGCCCGTGGCCACCAGGGAGGACTCGGTGGTCGGTCCGGTGCCAGCGCCGGTGCGGTTGATCTCCGGTCCCTGGAACTGGGCGTTGCTCGCGACCTGCACCTGGTAGCGGTCGCACTCGGGAATGTCGGACCAGCGCAGGTTGAAGGGCTGGCCGTCGTCGCCGCTGTTCTGCGGCACGGTGCCGTTGTTGACCGGGGAGGTCAGCGTCGGCCCGGCCAGGGACTCCTTGGTGTCCGTGAAGGTGAAGAGCCGCGGGGTGGCGTCCGCCTCCAGGACGTAGAGGGTGAAGTCGCCGTCCGCATCCTTGGACACGACCAGGGAGTTATTCAGGACAGAGCCGGCGGCGATGCCGGCAATGGGGGCGACATCGCGCCACTGACACTTGTTGGCATCGATGGTGTCATCGATGAGGTCGGGGCAGAAGGTGCTGGCAAGCTCGCCATCGTCGTTGACCGTATAGAGGACGGAGCCAGCGCCGAAGGGCAGCACCACCAGGCCGCGCGTGCTGGTCGTCGCACGGGTGTTGGGCCGCTTCATCTCCACCCACCTGGGCGAGGAGGCGCTCATGTCGTAGCGGTACAGGTCCTGGCTGTCGTTGTTGGGGCCAGCGTAGACGATGTTGGAGTTCTTGGCGTCGAAGGCGACGTGCATGAAGGTGCCGTTGCTCTTCCAGGCCTTGTTCTCGTTGCTGCTGCCCACCTGGGTCCAGGTCAGGCCGTTGTCCTTGGAGACCATGACCTCCAGGTTGGTGCCGGTGCTGGTCACGCCGGCCAGCAGCGTCTTGTCGGTGGCGTAGTTGGGCGAGGGAACGATCATATGCACCGCGGTGCCCATGTCCGCACCCTTGGTCCAGGCGCCGCCGCTGTTGGTGGTGCGCCAGACCACGGCATCAGTGTCGACCACGAAGGCCTCAGTGGAGCTGATGGCCGTGATGTAGGTCGGCTTCTCGCTGCCGGGGTCGGCGCCGGTGTTCCCGAAGAACAGACCGCCGTTGGTGGAGCGCCCGACCTGGTCCACCGTATCGAAGTCATCGATGAGCCAGACCACGTCCGGGTTGTCCGGGGAAATCGAGAGGCCGATCACGTTCTCGAAGTCGCTCAGCGCGGTGCTCTTGCGATCGCCGCGGTACCAGAAGGTGTTGGTGGACTGCGGGTTCTGGGTGATGAAGATCCCGTTCCGGGTGGCGCCGCCGCCGTTCATGATGGCGCCCAGGCGTACGCCCGCGCTGCCGCTCACGCCGGTGAAGAAGGCGGTGGCCGCCGCGATGTTGCTGTTGTGCAGGCTGGTCTCGCTCCAGGTGGAGCCGTCGTTGGTGGACCGGATCACCTGGCCGTTCACGCCGGTGGTGATGCCGTAGGCGTTGTTCCCGTTGGGGTCGAGGACCACCCGCACCCGGCCGTTGCCGATCAGGTCGATGTCATCGTCCCAGGACTTGGGGTTGCCCTTGGAGACGTTGGTGAAGCCGGCGGCGCCAGCGCCACCCCAGCCGACCAGCAGGGTCGGCGCCGCGAAGGTGCCGCGGCCGGCCAGGCTGTCGGCGTCCCGAGCGACGCTCTCGTCGAAGTTCTTGCCCTCCCAGCCGGTGCCCTTGCGCTCGTACACGTTGCCGGTGCCGGTGGTGGCGTCGATGGCGACGTAGTAGCGCGGGTTGGAGGCGTCACCGTCGAAGTCGCTGGGCAGGAAGATGCCTGCCGCGCCGGACAGGGTATCGGCGTTTGCCGAGTTGTTGATCTCGGTGGTGCCGTCCGCCACCGGGTTCGGGAAGGAAGCGCTCCCCAGCGTGATCAGGGCGTGGGTCTCGCCCAGGCCGGTGAGGCTGAACACGGCGACCAGGGCGCTGTCGCTGCCGTAGTTGGGCGACAGGGCCACGGCCCGCGCCGCGTCGCCAACGGCCTCGACATAGGTGGCGATGTCGATGCCCGTGGTCCACGCCGCGCCGTCGGCCCAGGCGGTGCCGTTCCAGGTGTTGAGGTACACCAGGGGCTCGGCATCGTTGGCCACAATGCCAATCGCGATGGTGCCCTCATCGGTGGCGTCGAAGTCACCGGAGACCGCCAGGTCAGTGGCCGTGCCGGTGTCGGTCGCACCCGCGGTCGCCGCGTCGGCGGTGATGTTGGCGGCCGTGGCGAAGCTGTTGCCGTTATTTCGGGACATCCGTACCACGGGCCCGGTGGCGGTGTTGGTCAGGACCAGGACTGCGGAGTCCTTGGTATAGCTCGGCGAGCACTTGATGCGCACCGGGTCACCGGCTACTTCATCGACCGTCTGTTGGAAACTGCGGCCGGCGTCGCCGGAGCGGTACACGTCGAAGCCACTGCCCGCGCCACCGTCCTGGGCCACCACGAACACGGTGCCGTCCTTGCAGACATCGATGTCCACCAGGTTCCCGGCGGCCCCGGGGAAGAAGACGTCGGTGTTGGTGGCGTCCTTGAAGCCGTTGATCATGGTCCATTCCAGGGGGTCGGCGTAGGCCGTGCCCACCTGGCTATAGGGGTTGGGCCCGAAGACGCTCAGGAGCATCGCGGCAGAGGCGACCACGCGGGCCGCCTTCCCCAGCGCGCCCTTCAGCGCCTTCCTGCGCAGAAACCGTGATTTCTGCCAGTGTGTATCCAACGTTTCCTCCTTACCTGTTCCAACCGGAGTCCTCCGCTCCCAGGGAGCGTCGGTCCGTATCCGCTGTGTTCAGTTGTGCTGGCGGTGCGCCATCCCTCCCTTCGTGGCCCTCAGGCTGGGGACGGCTCACCACGGCGGATCTCTCCTGTCCTACCCGTAGGGGCAGAGCGTCAGTCCAGCGCTGAGGACTGAGGACCGAGTGCTGAGTGGATGGTGTCGGCTCAGCCCTCAGTTCTCAGCCCTCAGCCCTGTCTCTACAGCGTGGAGCCCGTGGTGGCCGGTCCCGGCGCCTTGATGGCTGAGGTGCGTGACGCTCACGGTGCGCGCCTGCCCTTGGGAGACAGGACACCTCGATGCGTCACCGATCGCTACTTCCGAAACCGTGTAACGGAGGTCTTGCGAATCAGTTACAGGGGACCGTCTGCTCTGGCCCCTATCTGAACCGAAAAAAGGGGGGAAGGGACCTCTCTCCCTGGCCCCCTCCCCGCAGCGGGGATGATGTGCATTCCGATCTGGTGTAGGGGCGAATCTGGTATTCGCCCTTGGCCAGGCAGGACGGGGCGAACACAAGGTTCGCCCCTACGGATTAGTGCAGGATCAGGAGATGTTTTCGGCATGGGCAACCGGTAGGGGCGCATGGCCATGCGCCCCTACCAC
>JACQUQ010000139.1 GCA_016210175.1 Chloroflexota bacterium
AGCGTGGAGCGGCGCCAGCTCCTGGAGCTGTTCGGGGCCAAGGTCCATCTCAGCGATGGCCTGCGGGGCACCAACGGCTCCATTGAGGTCGCCGAGCGCATGGCCGCCGCAGACCCCCGCTATCTGCTCCTGTACCAGTACGGCAACCCGGCCAACCCCCAGGCCCACTACGAAACGACCGGCCCCGAGATCCTGCGCGATATGGGCGACCTGCCCGTGGACGTCTTCATCGCCGGACTGGGCACCGGGGGCACCTTGATGGGCGTGGGCCGGTACTTGAAGGAGTGCCACCCTACCATCAGAGTCATCGGCGTGGTGCCCCACCCCGGCGACCTGGTGCAGGGGTTGCGCAGCCTGGACGAGGGGTTCATCCCGCCGATCCTGGACGAGACCGTGCTGGACGGCAAGATCGTGGTCAGTAGCCGGGACTCCTTCATCGCCACTCGCGAGCTGACCCGGCAGGAGGGGATTTTCGCCGGGATCTCCGCCGGGGCGGTGATCCACTGCGCCCGCCGCATCGCCCACCGCAGGGAGCGGGGGAACATCGTCGTGCTGCTGGCCGACGGCGGCTGGAAGTACCTCAGCACCAACCTGTGGACCCAGCAGGCCGAAGAAGACGAAGGCATCGACAGCAAGGTCTGGTGGTAACGGGAGGCGAGTACGATGCAGGTAGACGCCCGCGGCGAGGTCTGCCCCACGCCGTTGATGATGACCATGCAGGCCATCAAGCAGACCCCGTCCGGTGAGCCCATTGTGGTCCTGATCGACCACGCCCCGGCCCTGGATACCATTCCCCCCCAAGCCCGGCGCCTGGGCTGGCAGGTCACGGTGGAGGAGACCGGCGACCCGGAGTGGACCATTACGCTGACCAAACCGTAGGGAGAGCCTCAGCGCCTCTCCCCCTTCCCCGCTGCGGGGCGAGGCCGGGGGAGAGGTGGCGCTCCCAGGAAGAGGAGATCGCTCATGGCAGAACACTACCCACGGCCGGAGCTGCTGGTGGAACCGGCCTGGCTCGCGGAGCACCTGAACGACCCCACCGTGCGCATTGTGGACGTGCGGGGAGCGGCCCAATACAGCGGCGGGCATATTCCGGGGGCGGTCAACCTGCCGGTGGCCCGCCTAGACGACCCCACGCACCCGGTACGGGGGATGCTGGTACCGGCGCCGCGCTTCGCCGCGCTGGTCGGAACGCTGGGCATCAGCCAGGACCACCACGTGGTCATCTACGACCAGCAGGGCTACCTCCAGGCATCCCGCCTGTTCTGGGCCTTCGACTACTTCGGGCAGCCCCGCCTGTCCATCCTCTCCGGCGGCCTCCTTCAGTGGAACGCCGAGGGGCGTCCGGTCAGCGCGGAGATCCCGCAGGTGCAGCCGGGAGAGTACCGGGCCACGCCGCACCCCGAGCGCGTCGCTACCAAGGAGGACGTGCAGGCGCGGCTGGGCCGGCCTGATGTGGTGCTCCTGGACGTGCGCTCTGCGGCGGAGTACAGCGGCGAGATGGTCCAAGCCCTGCGGGGCGGCCACATTCCGGGGGCGGTGAACGTTGAGTTCACCCAGGCGATGGCCGCGGGGCCGTTCCCGCTCTTCAAGCCCGTAACCGCGCTCCAGCAGATGTACGCCCAGGTGGGCGCCACCGCGGGCAAAGAGGTGATTCCCTATTGCCAGGCCGGCGTGCGGGCGGCCCATACCTACTTCGTGCTGCGGCTGTTGGGCTACGAGAAGGTCCGCAATTACGATGGATCCTGGGCCGAGTGGGGCAACGACCCGAACTTGCCCATCGAGCCCGGTTCTGAGTAAACTGGCGATAATCGCGGCAGGTGTCTCGGCGAGAAGGAGGATGACGATGTCGCAATCGGCTACCGAGATCCGCGTCGATGAGGACCTCGACCTGCGGGGCGAGGTCTGCCCCTACACGTTCGTGCGGTCCAAGCTGATGCTTGAGGAGATGGAGGTGGGGCAGATCCTGCGGGTCGTGCTGGACCACCTGCCCGCGGTGGATAACGTGCCCCGCAGCTTCCAGAACGAAGGCCAGGAAGTGCTGGGGGTCGAGCAGGTCAGCGAGGACGACTGGCACGTGGTCGTGCGCAAGGTCCACGAGTAGCGAGACCTCTCCCCCCGACCCCCTTCCCTTGCAGGGAAGGGGGAGACTCCGCCCCTCTCTCCTCGCAGGGGAGAGGGGCGGGGGGAGAGGGGTCGGCAAGAAAGGGGGTGAGGGCAGTCGTGAATGAAGGCAAGCGTATTCGCCTGACGACGCTGGCCAGTTGCGCCGGTTGAGCCGCCAAGTTCAGTCCGGCGGACCTGGCGCACGTGCTGCGTCAGCTACCTCCCGCGCTGCCCGACCCCAACGTGCTGGTGGGCCTGGCCGTGGCGGACGATGCCGCGGTGTACCGCCTGAGCGATGACCTCGCGCTGGTGCAAACCGTGGACTTCTTCCCGCCGGTGGTGGACGACCCCTATTTCTTCGGGGCCATCGCCGTCGCCAACGCGGTCAGCGACGTGTACGCCATGGGCGGGCGGCCCATTACTGGGCTCAACATCCTCTGCTATCCGGTGAAAACGGACCTGCCGGAGGACGTGCTACCGGCTATCCTCCGCGGGGGCTACGAGAAGGCCGCAGAAGCGGGCTTCGCCATCGTGGGCGGGCATACGGTAGACGACCCGGAGCCCAAGTATGGCCTGTGCGTGACCGGCCTGGTGCATCCGGCCCAGGTCACCACCAAGGCCGGCGCGCGCCCCGGCGACCAACTGGTGCTCACCAAGCCCCTGGGCATCGGCATCATCACCACAGGTATCAAGGCAGGTGTCGTGGCCCCGGAAGTCGAAGCCAGGGCCATCCAGGTGATGAGCACCCTGAACAAGGCCGCCGCCGAGGTGATGGTCGCCCATGGGGTGAAGGCGGCGACGGACATCACCGGCTACGGCCTGCTGGGGCACCTGGGCGAGATGTGCCGGGCCAGCGGCCTGAGCGCCACGATCTTCAGCGCCCGCGTGCCGGTGCTGGAGGCAGCCTGGGAGCTTGCAGCGTCGGGGGTGATCCCGGGGGGCACCATGCGCAACCTGGACTGGCTCACCAAGTTTGTGGACTGGCACCCCGAGGTCTCCCTGGATGCGCAGACGGTGCTGGCGGATGCCCAGACCTCCGGCGGCCTGCTCATCGCGGTCCCGGCCGAACGGCTCGACGCGGTGCTGGAGTCCCTGCGCCGGGCGGGCACCCTCGCGGCTGCGCACATCGGCGAGTTCACCGCCGGGCAGTCAGGCCGGGTGCGGGTGGTCCTGTAAGCGGCCCGCGGCTCCTGAACCGAAACGAGGGACGGCCAGGCGAGGGGGTGGCCCTCGCCTGTTGCTGTTTGCTACCTCATGTATGAAGGGGGAAGTACCCTTGCTCATCCTGGAGAGGCAGTACGTGGACGAGATGATCGCCCACGCCCTGGAAGAGAGCCCCAACGAGTGCTGTGGCATCCTGGCTGGGAAGGATGGCCGCTGCGTCAAGCTCTACCGCGCCCTGAATGCGGAGGCCAGCCCCTACCGCTACAACATGGACCCCGATGACCTGTTCCGCATCTATCGGGAGATCGAGAAGAGCGGATGGGACATCCTGGCGATCTACCATTCCCATACGTTCTCGGAAGCCCACCCCTCCCAGACCGATATCAACCTGGCCTTCTACCCAGAGTCATACTATATTCTGGTGTCCCTGATGAACCCGGAGCAGCCTATCGTCCGGGCTTTCCGCATCGACCGGGAGGACCGGACCGTCGCCGAGCACGAAGTACACGTCGTTTCGGAGTGACCAGGAGCTAGGCGGATGCCTACCATGCGTGGGAGCGCAGCCTTCCCACGCCAGTGGCAAGGGGGAACTGATGGCAGCTATCCGTCGCGCCGATGTCGTTTGGCAGGGCGATCTCCGCACCGGTTCGGGCGTCGTGAGCGCCAGCACCAGCCGGGTCTTTACCGAGCTCCCCGTCAGTTGGGCCGCCCGGACCGAGGCCCCCGATAGCAAGACCAGCCCGGAAGAACTCCTCGCCGCGGCCCATGCGAGCTGCTTCTCCATGGCCCTCTCGGCAGGGCTGGGCCGCGCCGGGACGCCGCCCCAGCGGCTTGAGGTCAGCGCCACCGTCACCTTCGACCAGGTCGATGGCGGCTGGCGGGTAGTCTCAAGCGTCCTGAACGTGCGCGGCCAGGTCCCCGGCATCGACGCCGACCGCTTCCGGCAGGCCGCCGAAGCCGCCAAGGACGGCTGCCCCATCTCGCAGGCGCTCAAGGGCAACGTGAACCTCAGCGTCGAGACGACCCTGGTCAGCTAAGCCCGCGGCAGGGCATAGGCGTGCTCGCGGTCGGGAAGGAACCCCGCTCGTGGTGATCCCTTCGGCAGGCGCAGTTGCACCAGGGACGGGGTTTCCGCTCGTCTTGAACCCTTCGGCAGCTCAGGGCAGGCCTGGTCGAAGAACGAGCGGAAACCCCGTCCTGTATCCCTGGCACGGAGCAACCCTGTCTGGCAGGTGCTTCCGCATTCCCGTGCGGCGCGCCCTGTGGTAAGATGGCAACGGACGGCAGAGCCATGCCCCTGGGATGGGGAAGCGTATGCGGCTGATTCTGGTGCGCCACGGCGAGACCGATTGGAACCAGCAGCGCCGTGTTCAGGGCATGACGGACACGCCCCTGAACGCGACGGGTCGGCTCCAGGCCCAGCAGGTAGCCCAGGCGCTCCACGGTGAGGCCGTGGCCGCCGTCTACTCCAGTCCCCTGCGGCGGGCGTGGGAGACCGCGGCAGCGGTGGCCCGGGTCCACGGGCTGGACGTGCAGACGGTCGCGGCGCTCCAAGAGTTGGACCAGGGCGAACTGGACGGCCTCTCCGGGGCGGAGATGCGGGCGCGCTACCCAGCACTCTTACAGCAGTGGGAGCGGGATGCGACTCACCTGAAGCTCCCCGGAGGGGAGTCCATGCAGGAGCTTCAGGACCGCGCGTGGGGGGCGATCCAGGTCATTGCTGGACAGCACCCCGCCGAGACGGTCGTGGTGGTGAGCCATAACCTGGCGATCTTGGCTATCCTCTGCAAGGCGCTGGGCCTCCCCCTGGCGCACTTCCGGCGACTGCGTATGCACGTTGCCGCTATCAGCAGGCTCGACCTGCGGGCACCCCTGGCGACCCTGATCTGCTTCAACGATACCTGCCACCTCACCGGGCAGGGCCGGCCCGCCTGATGCCGGGCCGGCTGCTGCCTCCCTAGAACCGACTACCTGTGCTGCGTCGGATCCTCGCCCAACCCGGAAGCCATCTGGTGCTCCTCGTTGCAGTCACCCTGTTGTTGTATTTTAGCGTCGCGATCGTCGGCCGTATGGTCCAGATGTACGAGCTGAGACAGGAGCAGGCCCGCTTAGAGCAGGAACTGGCGGCCCTGGCGGCCCGCCGGCAGGAGCTCGAACGGCTCAAGGAGGAGGCCGACTCCGATGCCTACCTGGAGCGGGTCGCGCGGGAGCACCTGGGCCTGGTGAAACCCGGCGAGATCGGCGTGGTGGTCATTCCCCCGCCGCTTGCTCCAGAAGCGCCACCTGCGGCCCAGGTCGCGCCGGCACCCGTGACCCCGCCGGGAGCGCGGTCACGGCGTGCGGTCAGGCCGGAGAGACCGGGCTTTCTGCACCCGTGAGCGCCTGGCATGACTCAGTGGGTCAGGTAGGCTACCGGCTGAACGCCGCGGGCCATCAGGTCGGGCCGCCACAACGACCGGCGACCAGGGCGACGCCAACATCGCCGCGTGCACCACCAGGGCACACTGCCATACCGTCAGCAGCCCCGCCATGGAGCGTCCCATAGCTACCCAGGACGCGGAAACCTCTCTCGCATGGGCAAACTTCTCTAGAATACGACCGGCCGGAGTCTGGAGGCGCACGTGACCGCACAGCACACGCTGCGGACATCATGGAGCCTGATGACCGCATGCCTGCCTCGCGCGGCATCCCGGAGGGTCGTCTCCGCGGCCTTCCGCGAGACAACAACGGCGTCTCGAACCTATCCTGGAGGAGGATCCTGACGTCGAAGAGGGCAGAACATGCGCCATACCGAGGCCGAACTACGACACCAGATCCTGGCACGTTTGACGCCGGGACCCTTCATGCCCGATGCGAACCTCCTGGCCCTGCTCGAAGCATATTGGGATGCCAGGGGCGTGGCGTTCGGTACCAAGATGGCCCCCTACAAGGCGGGAAGGATTGAGGAAGCCTGGTGGAACCCGCCGGTGCTGGAATTCCGGATCACGCGGCACCCGAGCCCCTGGTTCCGCAAGCAGAAGTGGTCCTATAACTTCGAGACCGACCGGGCGACGCTGGCGGGCGAGTGGGGTGAGCGCAAGAACCAGCCGTATACCAGGGACCAGCGGAGGGCGGACGCGGAAGCCATCGCCGGGGCCGTGAGAGAGGGACAGCCCCATCCGGCCGTCCGTTACCAGGGCGACATCGTCACCATTGACCTGGCACGGTTGCCCGCCACCAGGCCCCAGGCGTATGTGTTGCCGAAGCGCACGGCCCAGGGGCGCCAGCAAGCGCTGAAAGCAGAGGTTGACGGCTTCCTCGCGGCGGAGCACGGGTTCGCGCGGCTCCCCGACCGGGAGCGGCGGGCGACGCTGGTGTATCGCCGTTCTGCTCCCCCAGGAGCGCAGGGGACACGATGACCCCCGGCCCCCTGCTGCGGTGCGCACCGACGGATGCAAGCCCGCTCGTGGTGAGCCGAAGCCTGCCCTGAGCCCTTCGATGACCTCAGGACAGGCTTGCCGAAAGGAACCATGAGCGGGCCTTTGCAGAGGGTCAGGGCCAGATACCTGGCACACACGCCCCCGTCTTTGATGGGGCGCTCCTGGCTTCCGTAGCAGGGATATGCCGTACAGGAGAGGAAGATATTGGTGCTTTTATGATGAAGAATAACAATTGGTGATGGGGACGCTCACACTGACGGCTGCGAGCGGACCGCGGCGGGCACACAAAAACGCCCGCTAGCGCTCCCGTGGGGCACTCGCAGGCGTTCTTGGAGGCAAGGAGACCTGTAAGCCGAGTTCTGTCATCTCCGGGGGTCGCCCCCCGGAGAGCGGTGACCATCTCTCTACGACGGCGGTTGCCCGCCGCCTCTAGCAGCCAACCCGGGGGCGAGCCGGGCGCCCATTGCCCCCCTATTTGGCCTTGCTCCGGACGGGGTTTGCCCGGCCGACGTGTCACCACGCCGCCGGTGGGCTCTTACCCCACCATTTCACCCTTACCCTGGCCTCCGGACCGCTCCGTACTCGTGGATCGCTCCGTCTGCCGGGCGCATCCCGGCGACCAGGGCGGTATGTTTCTGTGGCACTTTCCGTCGGGTTGCCCCGCCTGGGCGTTACCCAGCGTCCTGCCCGGTGGAGCTCGGACTTTCCTCCCGCCTCTTACGAGGCCGGCGGCCACCCGGTCTCCTCCCCTCATCTTCCAGTGTAGCAAGCCCGCATGGTGGGGGTCAAGCGCACAAGCGCACGGCACCAGGGCTACGGAGGGAGAGATACATGGCACCTCTTCCGCCCTCTCCCCGTGGGAGAGGGCCGGGGTGAGGGCGAGAACGCAGAAGCCCTGTCTACGCCGCCCGCAGCGTTGGTTGTCATCCTGCCCGCCGTGGCGTAGACTGACCCCAAATGTCGGACCATGCACGACACCCGGCGGAAGCCGGGCGCGGCAGGGAAACAGGAGAACGCCGGGAAAGGAGCGCGATGCAACGGCTGCGTGAACCGGTCCAGACCCCCGAACTGATCTGCCGGGTGCTGGAGGAGGCGGGCGTGACCCACGTGTTCGGGGTGCCCGGCGGCCTCACCGTGGGCATCTTCAACGCCCTGGCCGCCCACCAGGACCGTATCACCACGGTGCTGGTGCGCCACGAGCAAGTCGCGGCCGGCATGGCCGATGCCTTCGGCCGCCTCACCGGACGCCCGGCGGTGCTCATGGGCCAGGGGCCCTTTGTGGCCTCTTTCGGCGCCTTCGGCATCATGGAGGCCCACTGAGCGGCTCCCCCATGCTGGTCATCACCGACGCCACCGTGAGCACACTGGTCCAGCACGCCCCCTACCAGACCGGCGGCGGCGAGTACGGCGGCTACGACCTGCGGGGCATCCTGCGCTCCATGAGCAAGTACACCACGGTCGCCACCAATCCCAAGGAGACGGTGCAGGGCGTGCAACTGGCGGTCAAGCACGCCACCACCGGCCGTCGCGGGCCGGCCTGCGTCATCCTGAACGACCCCAACGCCCTGGGCGTCCTGGACCCGGCTGCGCCGCCCTTCATCTACCCCAGCCAGGGCTTCCTGCACCCGGCCCGCACGCTCGCGCCCGACGACTTGGTGCAGCAGGCCCTGGACACCCTGGCCGCGGCCCAGCGCCCGGTCATCATCGCCGGGAACGGCATCCACGCGGCCAGGGCTTACGCGGAACTGGCGGAGCTGGCCGACCTGCTGGGCATCCCGGTGGCGACCAGCTACAAGGGCAAGAGCGCTTTCGTGGAGACCCACCCCCTGGCCCTGGGGATGCTAGGGATCTACGGCCAGCCTGCCGCCAACCGGGCCGTGCAGGAGGCCGACGTGCTGCTGGTGGCGGGCTGCCACCTGGGGGCCGCAGAGACCCTCAACGAAACCCCCGACCTCATCGACCCCGCCCGCCAGACCATCATCCACCTGGACATCGAGCCTCGCAACGCGGGCTGGGTCTTCCCCGTGGCGCAGACCCTCATCGGCGACGCCCGCACGCTGCTGGGACAGCTCGTCGGCGCCGCCCGCGGACGGGGCCTGACGGCGCCCGCCGGCCGCCGGGAGTGGGTGGCGGCGGTCAAGGCCGAGGCCGGCTTCTTCAAACCGCCCGAGGCCGCCTCGGATGCTGTGCCCATCCTGCCCCAGCGCCTGGTACGCACCCTGAACCAGGCCGTCACCCCGGACACCATCCTGACCCTGGATGCGGGCAGCAACCGCATCTGGATGGCCCACCTGTTCCAGACCCTGCAACCGGGCACCATCTGGTGTCCGGGCGGCATCGCCGGAATGAGCTGGAGCGCCGGGGCCGTCCTGGGGGCCAAGCTGGCCCACCCCGAGCGGCCCTGCGTGGCCGTCACCGGAGACGGCGGCTTTGCCATGAGCTTGCACGCGCTCTCCACCGCGCTCCAGTACCGCCTGCCCGTGACCTACGTGGTGATGAACGACTCCCAACTGGGCATGGTGGTGGCGGGCCAGGGCGAGCACCGCTTCGCCTCGGAGTTCGTGGATACCGATTTCGCCGGCATCGCCCGCGCCTTCGGCTGCCGCGGCGTGACGGTGCAGGACGCGGCGGGCCTGGCCGCGGCGGTGGCGGAGGCCCGCGGCGCGGACCTGCCCACGGTCATCGACGTGCGGATGGACCCGCGGGAGCGGTATACCAAGGTGGTCTCGCCCCTGGCCCAGCAGCGGCGGTCGTACTGAGAGCGGGCAGCCCGCACGCTCCCCCGCCGCGCCGCACCGGCAGCTTCTCCCTCCTCCAGTGCCTGCCCTGAGCCTGCGGCCCATGCTCAGGCCGAGCGCTTGCCGAAGGGTGAGGAGAAGGGAGGGCTTCAGGGGAGGCGCGGGCATGCCTGGGGACAGTCCGGCGGCGAGCGCGTCGGCTGGGCAGCGCGCCGCGTGGCAAACGTGTTGACACGATCGGCGAGAACCTGTTAAAGTTATCGCAAATTCGGTGTAGCCGGGGGCTGTGCGGTCGCTCGGTCCGCTCTGAGAATACGGAAATAGGGTACGGAAAGAACAACCATGACGGCCATGTTGAGCGATAGACGCACAGCTTCGAACTCTCCACTCCCAACCTGCACTACGCTGAGCGGTAGACGCGCCATCGCCTCCTTCCCGCTCTGGAACCCCGTCCGTGCGCACACCGCCGCGAAGGGAGGGCTCCTCGCCGTCATGCACGACGGCGAGGTGGTAAGCCCCGCCCGGTCCTGACTCCCACCCGCCCCCGCAGAGAAGTTACCACGGACCCGCGCGGTAGTCCCGCGGGCGCTCCCTGAGGAGCGCTCCCAGGTCCTCCCGTTGTGTTCGGGAGACGACGCCTGGAGCCAGCAGGTCCGGTTGCCAGCGAGAAGGAGCAAACGACCATGCGCTTGACCGGCGCGCAAATCATCATGGAGTGCTTGGCCCGCGAGGGCGTCGAAGTGGTTTTCGGCTACCCAGGCGGGGCCAACCTGCCGCTGTACGATACCCTGATCCAGTACCCCCAGATCACCCATGTGCTGGTGCGCCACGAGCAGGCCGCAGCCCACGCCGCCGACGCCTACGCCCGCGTCAAGGGCGACGTGGGGGTGTGCTTCGGCACTTCCGGCCCCGGCGCCACCAACCTGGTCACCGGCATCGCCAACGCCTACATGGACTCAGTGCCCATGGTCTGCATCACCGGGGCGGTGGTGACCAGCCTCATCGGGCGCGACGGCTTCCAGGAAGCCGATATCACCGGCATCACCATCCCCATCGTCAAGCACAACTACCTGGTGACCAGGGTGGAGGAGATCGCCCGCACCATCCGGGAAGCCTTCTACCTCGCGCGCACCGGCCGCCCCGGCCCCGTGCTGGTGGACATCCCGCGGGATGTGCAGCAGCAGGTCACGGAGTTCGCCTACCCCGAGACGGTGCAGCTGCGGGGCTACCGTCCCCATATGGTCCCGGACCCGCACCAGGTGCAACGGGCGGCCTCCCTCATCGCTGAGGCCAAGCGCCCCCTGATCCTGGCCGGGCACGGCGTCATCATCGCCCGCGCCTATGAAGAACTCCTCGCGTTCGCCGAGAAGACCGATACCCCGGTGATCACCACCCTGCTGGGCATCAGCGGCTTCCCCGGCACCCATCCCCTCTACCTGGGCATGCCGGGCATGCACGGCATGTACTGGAATAACATCGCCATCAGCCAGGCCGACCTCCTCATCGGCATTGGCATGCGCTTCGACGACCGGGTCACCGGCCGCCTGAAGGACTTCGCGCCGCACGCCAAGATCATCCACCTGGACATTGACCCGGCGGAGATCGGCAAGAACGTCAAGCCCGCAGCGGCCCTGCTGGGCGATGTGAAGCAGTCCCTCCAGATGCTCAATCGGGAGGTCCAATCGGGAGACCGTGGGGACTGGCGCGAGGCGATCCGCCGCATGCAGCAGGAGCACCCCTCCATCCTCATCCGCGAGGGGTCGTCCCGCCCGCTGCCCCAGTTCGTCATCCGCTCCCTCTACGAAGTGACGAAGGGCGATGCCTATATCGTCACGGGGGTAGGCCAGCACCAGATGTGGGCGGCGCAGTACTACTGGTACGACAAGCCCAACAGTTTCGTGACCTCAGGCGGCCTGGGAACGATGGGCTTCGAGGTGCCCGCGGCGATGGGCGCCCAGATGGCGGTGCCCAACTCGGTGGTATGGTCGATCTGCGGCGACGGCGGCTTCCAGATGACCATGCAGGAGCTGGCCACCATCGTGGAGTACGGCCTGCCCGTGAAGTTCGCCATCATCAACAACAACTACCTGGGCATGGTCCGCCAGTGGCAGCAGCTCTTCTACAAGAACAACCTCAGCGCGGTACACATGCGCCAGCCCGACTTCGTGAAGCTGGCCGAGGCCTTCGGGATGCCGGGGCTGCGGGTCACGGAGAAGGATGACGTGGAGTGGGCCATCAAGCAGGCCATGGACCACCAGGGCCCGGTCCTCATCGACTTCGTGGTGGAAGAGGAAGAGAACTGCTATCCCATGGTGCCGCCGGGGGCCGCCCTGCACGAGACCATTGACCAGCCCAAGTTCGAACACGAAGAGAGGTTGACGGTCCGGCCATGACCAGAAAGAACAAGCATACCATTGTCGCCCTGGTGGAAGACCGGCCGGGGGTGCTCAACCGCATCGTCAGCAAGGTGCGCCAGCGCAACTTCAATATCGAGAGCCTGGCGGTGGGGCACTCCGAGACCCCCGGCCTCTCCCGCATGACTTTTGTGGTGGACGCCTCGACCACCGACGTGGAGCAGGTAGTCAAGCAGGTGGATAAGCTCATCGAGGTCGTCCGCATCCGGGACATCAGCGAGGAGGACCACCTCTCTCGCGAGCTGGCGATGATCAAGGTGGCGACCACCCCGGCCACCCGTGGCGAGATCATCCAGATCGTGGATGTGTTCCGGGCCGCCATCGTGGACGTCTCCAGCGATTCGCTGATTGTGGAGGTCACGGGGGAGGAGGACAAGGTCGACTCCCTCATCAGAATCCTGGAGCCCTACGGCATTCGGGAGCTGGCCCGCACCGGCCGCATCTCGATGGTACGGGGGCACCACGGCGTGACCATCTCCGAACAGGACGAGGAAGAGCTGGAGATGCCCCACTACCGGGGCACACGGGCGCCTATCTCGACCACGAGTTACTAGAAAGGGGCCGGAGGCCACGCACGATGCTGTGGCCTCCGGCTCTGCTCCGACAGGGTATGAAGCATCCAGCCGACCAGGAGCAGAAAAGGGGAGGTTTCCCATCGAACTTATCGCCTTCTGCCTCGCCTTGATGAACAACCTGCCCGCGGCGGTGCGGCGTCGCGTGGATGACCTTGATGAGGGCCAGTTGCGCTGGCGGCCGGCTCCCCAGGCTAACCATGTGGGCTTCCTCGCGTGGCATGCCTTGCGGATCTGGGATCTCAACCTGGGCCGCATGCGGGGCGTCTCCCAGGACGAAGAGGTGTGGCACACCGCCGGCCTGCGGGGGCAGACCGGCTACGACCCGCGGGGTGTCGGCACGCGCGGCCTGGGCGTGGGGACCGGATTCACCACAACCATGGTGGACCGGGTACCGGTCGGCAAGGATGCCATCAGCGCCTACCTGGAGGCGCTGCACCGTGCCACCGTGGCACACCTGGAAGGGCTGACTCCCGCCGATCTGGAGCGCACGACCACCAATGCGGCGGGGGCCACGGTTACCGGGGTCCAACTGGTAGAAGGCATCCTCCGGCACACCTACCAGCACCTGGGCGAAGCTGATTATGTGCGGGGACTGCTGGGTATCCCCGATCCCACGTTCCCGCAGGACGAAGAGTAGGGGAACCGACACCCCCACCCCGGCCCTCTCCCAACGGGAGAGGGAGCCATCACATCATCGTACGAAAGGACGGTTCATGGCCCGTATTTACTACGACCAAGACGCCAACCTGGACCTGCTGCGGGGCAAGCTCATCGGCATCGTCGGCTACGGCAGCCAGGGCCACGCCCACGCCCTGAACCTCAAGGACAGCGGCAT
>JACQUQ010000144.1 GCA_016210175.1 Chloroflexota bacterium
CTACAACATGCTGGAGCGGGAGCGGCTGGAATCGAAGAAGATTTCCAAGACCAACGCCGTGACCTCCCAGTTGGACTACGACCTGGGCGAGGGCAATGTCCACGTCGGCCCCAGCGACCACGTTCCCTTCCTGGAAGACCGCAAGTGGTGCTACATCCGCATGGAGGGGCGCACCTTCGGGGACGTGCCGCTGAACCTGGAGCTGAAGCTCGAAGTGTGGGACAGCCCGAACTCGGCAGGGGTGGTTATCGACGCCATCCGCTGTAGCAAGCTGGCGCAGGACCGGGGCCTGAAGGGCGCGCTGGTCGGCCCTTCCGCCTACTTCATGAAGTCGCCGCCGGTCCAGTACACCGACGACGAGGCGCGGCAGTTGGTGGAAGCCTTCACCCAGGGAGGCGAGGCGTGATGCTCGCCCGGGGTCTGCGGACGGTCAGCTATGTGGCCGCCCGGCTCCCCCTGCCGGTGGTCTATACCCTGGCAACCTTCATCGCGGATTGGGTGTTCCCGCTGATCCGGCACAAGCGCCGCAACGCGCTGGACAACATGGCCCAGGTGCTGGGGCCGGACGCCAGCCCTGAACTGGTCCGACGCACCGTGCGCGCGGCGGTGCGGAACTATGCCCGTTACCTCGTGGACTTCCTGCGCGCCCCCTACCTCACCGAGGAGGAGTTGGCGCGCCGCATCCGGGTGACGGATTGGTCCGTGCTGGACCGGGCCCTGGAGGGCGGTCGGGGCGTCATCTTCGTGGGGATGCACATGGGGAGCTGGGATATGGGCGCCGCCTGCCTGGCCCGGCGGGGGTATGCCGTACACGCGGTGGTGGATACCTTTAAGCACCCCCATCTGAACGAGTACATCCAGTCCACCCGCCGCCGGAGCGGACTTCAGGTCATCCCGGTGAGCCAGGCGTCCCGCCGTGTCACCCGGGTGCTACGCCGGGGCGAGATCCTGGGGCTGCTCATCGATCGCCCCCTGGAGGGTGACGGGGTGCCGGTGCAGTTCTTCGGGAGGACGGCCTACCTGCCGGGCGGCGCCGCGGCCCTGGCCCTGCGGACCGGCGCTCCGGTGCTGGTCTCGGCCGTTTTGCGCCGGCCCGACCACAGCTTCGAGGGGATCATATCGCCGGCCATGACCTTCGAGCCCAGCGGCGATACCCAGCGGGACATCCAGGCGCTCACCCAGCGCATCGTCCTGGACTTCGAGGAGATCATCCGGCGGCATCCCGACCAGTGGTACATGTTCCGCCGGATGTGGCAGAGCAAGGCACACGCTGCCCCGACCTGGGATCCCATTGCGGCACCCGTCGAGGTGCAGGAACTGCCCGACCGTTTCCTACCCTGAGCAGCGTCGCACCGGGTCACAGGGAACGTCGCCGACCGGGTGCCGCAATGCGCTCCTCCATTTGAGATGGCTATGCTACTCTACCTGGTGTTCCAGTTGGCGCGCTTGCTGCTGCCACTCCTGCCTGAGCGGTTGACCTATGCCCTTGCCACCGGGGCCGGCGACCTCGCCTACCTGTTGTATGCGCCCGGCCGGCGCGTGGTCCGCGACAACCTGCGCCACGTCCTGGGGCCGAACGTTTCCCCTGGCCGGCTCCGGCGCACGACGCGGGAGGTGTTCCGTACCACCGCGCGCAACTACGTGAACTTATTCCTGCTGCCCCAGGTTGACCTGGACACCCTGGACCGGCAGGTGCTCTGGCAAGGGCTGCCGTACTTCGAGGAGGCCCTGGCCAGGGGCCAGGGGATGGTCCTGGCCGGGGCGCACCTGGGTAGCTTTGATATTCTGAGCCAGTTGGCGGCCCACCGGGGGACGCCCTTGGCCGTGCTGGTGGAGCCCCTGCGCCAGCCCCAGCTCTTCCGCCTGGTGGCGGGGCTGCGCAGCAGCCTCGGGCTGCGGATGCTGCCCACCACCCCCGCCGGGATCAAGACCGCGATCAAGCTGCTCCGGGCGGGCGGCGTGGTGGGCATTCTCTGCGACCGGGATATCCAGCACCGGGGCCTGCGGCTCGACTTTTTCGGGGAGGAGGCCTCCCTTCCCACTGGCGCGGTCGAGCTTGCCCTGCGGACCGGGGCGGCGCTGGTGCCCTGCTTCGGGCTGCGCCTGGGCTTCCGGCGCTATGCCATCTGCTTCGAGCCGCCGCTGGACCTGCCGGAGGGCGAGGGCCTGGAGCGGGACCCAGCGCTCGTGCGTACCCACGTGGTGCGCCTGGCCCAGATCATCGAGAGCTACGTGCGGAAGTATCCCGGCCAATGGGTCGTCTTCGAGCGCATCTGGCCCGACGCGACGCCCCAGCAGCGGGCACGGTCACGCCTGAACATCAAGGTATCGTCCCGGCGCGGGCCGTAGTGTGCTCCTAGTGGTCTGTCAATCCTGCTGTGATAGGTTCCCCCCGCCGCCCTGAAGGGCGGGCCCGCCGTTCACGGCGGCAGTCGCACCCATCAGTTTATGCCTGACAGACCACTAGGTCTCGTGTGCTGCGGTGAGCTGTCGCCGTGAGCGGCGGGCCGGGAACACCCGGAAGGCCCGGCATCCAGCCATGCACGGCTGACCGCGCAGGAGCCGTCTCGGCAGGGCGGGCAGGCTCGCTCCGCCGGAGCCGCACGCACTCCCCCGCGATCCGATGGTGGGGAACCGGCCGCGCGGCCGAGGTCGCCGTTGCTATGGTCCGGCACGTTCTGTAAGGAGTTATTGGAGAAGTAGAGGCAGGATGCTTACCATACCCGAGGGCTATAGCGTTGCCGACCTGCACCTCCATACCAGCGTCAGCGACGGGATGGCCGAGACCGCCGAGGTGCTGCGGTACGTGCAGGAATGCACGAGCCTGAACGTGATCGCCATCACCGATCACGATACCATCGAAGGCGGGCTGCGGGCGCGGGACCTGGCCGCCAGGCTGGGCTATCGCTTTGAGGTCATCGTGGGAGCGGAGATCACCACGCGCCGCGGGCACCTCCTGGGGCTGTTCCTGGAGCGGGACGTTCCCCCCTTGCAGCCCCTGGCCCACACCCTCCAGGCCATCCACGAGCAGGGCGGGCTGGCGGTAGCGCCCCACCCCATGAGTTGGCTCACCTTCAGCCTCGGCCAGCGCAGCATCGAGCGGGTCCTGGCGGCCCAGGAGCACGGGGTCTACCTGGACGCCCTGGAGGTCGTGAACGCCAGCGTCGCCGGGCGGCTGGTCCAGGGGAAGATCACGCGGCTCAACCGCCAGCGGTACGGCCTGGCGGAGGTTGGGAGCAGCGATGGCCATTTCCTGCCCCATATCGGGACGGGCTGCACCCTGTTCCCAGGGCACACGGCCGAGGATCTGCGGCAGAGCCTCCTGCGGCGGCAAACGCAGGCGGTGCAGAATGATGCACAGCAGCGGCAACCTATCGGCGTCGGCACGCTGCTCCAACAGCAGTTCCGCAGCCTGATTGTGCTCCCCAGCCGCTCGTTGCGCCGACCGCTACGGGAACGCATCCGGGGGCGATAATGCGTATAGCCTTGGTCTCCCCGTACGACTACGCCACGCCCGGCGGAGTAACGGCCCACATTGTCCGCTTGCGGGAAGAGTTCACCCGCCTCGGTCACCACGTCCGCATCATTGCCCCGTCCTCCCGCCCTGAGGACCCTCCCGACTCCGGCGTTATCGTCTGCGGGCGGCCGTGGGCCATTCCCGCCAACGGCTCGGTGGCCCGCATTGCCATCTCCCTGCGCCTCTCCAGCCAGGTGAAGGCGATCCTCCAGCGGGAAGCCTTCGACGTGGTTCACCTGCACGAACCGCTGGTGCCCACCCTGGCCATTACGGTGCTGCGCTTCTCCCAGAGCGTGAACGTCGGGACCTTCCACGCCCATAGCGACCGCAGCCTGGCCTATTTTTACGGCAAGCGCATCTTGAAGCGGTGGTTCCGCAAGCTGGATGGGAAAATTGCCGTCTCCCGGCCGGCCATGGAGTTTGTCAGCCAGTACTTTCCGGGGTACTATAACATCATCCCCAACGGGGTGAATGTGGAGCGCTTCGGGCCGCAGGTGGAGCCCTTCCCGCCGGAGCCGGGGTACGACTTTACCATCCTGTTTGTGGGCCGGCTGGAGCACCGCAAGGGGCTGAAATACCTCATCCGTGCTTTTGCCGGCGTCAAGCGGCAGTTCCCGCGGGCGCGCCTGGTGGTGGTCGGGGATGGCGCCCTGCGGGCGGAATACGAACGGGCCATCGCCCTGAGCGGCCTGCGGGATGTGGTGTTCACCGGGTACGTGCCCGACGCCGACCTGCCCCGGTACTACCGCTCCGCCGACGTGTTCTGCGCCCCGGCGACCGGCGGCGAAAGCCAGGGCGTGGTGCTGCTGGAAGCGATGGCTTCCGGGATGCCCATTGTGGCCTCGGCCATTGAGGGCTACGCCAGCGTCCTCACCCACGGCCAAGAGGGCTTCCTGGTGCCGCCCCGAGACGTGGAAGCGCTGTCGCTGGCTATCGTCCACCTGCTGGCCGACCGGTCGTTGCGCGCCCGGATGGGGGCCGCCGGCCACCAGACGGCGCAGGAGTATAGCTGGGAGCGTATCGCCCAGCGGGTCCTTGCCTACTACGAGCGTATCCTGGGCGAAGCAGCAAGCGGGCCGCGCCACGGCTATCACCCGACCCGCCTGCTGCCGCGGCTCATCCCGCGCTGGTTGCAGATCTCGCCTGGATAGCGCCGACCCTAGCGGACGGGGCACGAGCGCGCCGCCCGGAGCACGTCGCAACCCCAAGCGTCCCCCGCGCGGGCGGGGAGCAGGCCATGGGGAGGATGTGGATGCTGAATGACCCGATGCGTTGGGTGTTGCCTCGCTACTGGCCCAAACACTGGTTCCTGCCCCTGGCCCTGGCCCTGGGGCGGGTGGGGCTGACGCCCAACGCGCTCACGCTCATCGGTCTCGGGCTCAGCGGGGCGGGTGCGGCCCTGCTGGCGCTGGGCCACTTCTTCTTGGGCGGGGTGATGGTGCTGGTAAGCGGGGTGTTCGATAGCCTCGATGGGCAACTGGCTCGCGCCACCCAGCAGAGCAGCGCTTTCGGCGCGCTGCTCGACTCTACCCTGGACCGCGTCTCTGAGGCCGTGTTGCTCTTCGGGCTGCTGGTGTACTACTCCGGCCACCAGGCCCAGACCGAGGTCCTGCTGATCAACGCGACCCTGGTGGGCTCGGTCATGGTCAGCTATGTGAAAGCCCGGGCCGAGGGGCTGGGCCTGCGCTGCGATGTGGGCTGGTTCCAGCGGCCCGAGCGGGTGGTGCTGCTGGCGGTGGGCCTCCTGGCCAACTACCCGACCGGCGGCTGGGCGACGCCGGTTGTGCTGTGGCTGTTGGCCGTGCTCACCAACGTCACCGCAGCCCAGCGGGTCTGGCACGTCTGGCGCCATACGCACCACGACCAGCCGCCCGGCGGCCGGTAGGTCCCGGCGACCACCCCCGCGGCGGGAAGCGCAGCCACCGGGAACCCCATCCCCACCCCAGGATAGTGGCAGGAGCGGCGATGCCTCCGGCGTGAGGAACGGTGGCGGGCTGGCCGCCCACCTGATCGGGGAGAAAGCGAGGAGAGCGATGCCATTCCTTTCTGACGCAGACCAGCAATTCCTGCGGGAGAAATTCGCGGAGGGCTTGCAGCGCCCGGTGCAGATCCTGCTCTTCACCAAGCGGGAGCCGGCGCTCTTCATCCCCGGTACCCCGGACGCGGACCTCACCTACCTGCGGCAGACCCGCGAGCTGCTGGAAGAAGTGGCCGCGCTCTCCGAGAAGATCCAGATGGAGGTCTACGACTACATCAGCGACAGCGAGGCCATGCGCCAGCACCGGCTGGATAAGATCCCGGCGGTGCTGGTGCAGTCCGACGGGACCGCGGTGCGGTTCATCGGTGTGCCGGCGGGCTATGAGTTCTCCACCTTCGTCCAGGATATCTTCGACGTTTCCACCAGGAACATTGAACTCTCGCCGCAGCACCAGGAGTACCTGCGGAACTTAGAGCAGGACGTCCATATCCAGGTCTTCGTCACCCCTACCTGACCGTACTGCCCGCAGTCGGCCAGGCTGGCCCACCAGATCATGCTGGTCAATCCCGCCCGCATCACGGCGGACGTGGTCGAGGCCAACGAGTTCCCCGAGTACAGCCAGCGCTACAGCGTGTGGGCGGTACCCAAGACGGTGATCAACGACCGTGTCCAGTTCGAGGGCGCGCTCCCCGAAGACGCGGTGATGGACTATCTGAAGCAAGCCGTGGGCGAAACGGATCAACCTCCTCCCGCCGAGGGGGAGTAGCGCGCGCTCCGCTTCCACCACAGTCCAGATACCGCCTCTGCGCTGCGCTCACCGCGCCCTGGAACACGCACACCCCGTCTTTCCACGGTTGCCCGTGAAAATTCGGGGTGTGCCCTGTCATCCCGCGCGGTGCGGCCCGTGTACTACTCGGCCTTCTGGCCCTCGATGGTGGGCTGGACCTTGACCTGAATGGTCTTGGCCTTGGCCTGCTCCGCCTTGGGCATGGCGATCTTCAGGATGCCATGCTCGTAGGTGGCCTCCGCCTTCTCGACCTCGGCGTAGGGCGGCAGCGTCACGCTGCGGGTGAAACTCCCGTAGCGGCGCTCCTGCCGCAGGTACTGCTCCCGCTTGATCTCCCGCTCCAGCTTGCGCTCGCCCTTGAGGGTGAGCGTGTGGTCCGTCACCGAGATGGTGACATCCTCCGCCTTCAGGCCGGGCACCGACACCTCGACCACCATCTGGTCCTCGGTCTCGTAGACATCCAGCGCCCCCAGCCCCTCGCCGGCTGCACCCCACCGCCAGGGCAACAGGCGGGACGGCTCCTCGAAGAAGCGCTCCATCTCCCGCTCCATCGATTGCAGCTCACGGAACGGATCCCACCGCATCACTGCCATCGTTCCCACCTCCTGTACCACGACCTGCTCTGGACCCCTTCCCTCGTGGAGGATGCCGGACCTTGGCGCCGCCTCCTTCCGCCCTTATGGTAACTCCTTTCCGCTACGGTGTCAAGAGCATTGACAATAGGATTATCAGGTTCTATACTAAAGCCCTAGAGGGGAGGGAAAGGACCATGCCGGGCAAGGACTTCTACGCCATTCTCGGCGTCTCCAAGCACGCCAGCGAGAAGGAAATCCGCGCCGCCTACCGCCGCCTGGCCCGCCAGTACCATCCCGACGTGAACCCTGGGGACAAGGTGGCTGAGGCCCGCTTCAAGGAGATCAACGAAGCGTACCAGGTGCTCTCCGACCCGGAGAAGCGCAAGAAATATGACCAGTTCGGCGAGCACTGGGAGCGGGCCGACCAGTTTACCCAGGCCGGGCGCGGCGGGAATGGGTTTACCGGGACCTTCCGTCACGGCGGGGGTGCGCCGGGTCGAGGCCAGGGGCCGTTCGGCTTCGGCGATTTCGACCTGGGCGACTTCGACTCCCTGCTGGGGAACCTCTTCGGGCGCGCCGGGGGCCGCGGCGGCTTCGGGGGCGCCGGGACACGCCAGGCGCAGCGGGGCCAGGACGTGGAGGCCCCGGTCCAGGTGAGCCTGGAGGAGGCCTACCAGGGCGCGACCCGTGTCATCCAGGTGGAGACCGAGGAGGTCTGCCCCACCTGCCAGGGCAGCGGCACCACCGGCCGGACGCCCTGCGCCACCTGTGGTGGCGACGGCACGGTGCCCCGGCTCAAGCGCCTGGAGGTGAAGATCCCGGCGGGCGTCAAGGACGGCGCGCGCGTGCGGATTGCCGGTGAGGGCGGCGCGGCGGTCGGCCGTGCGCCCCGCGGCGACCTGTACCTGCTGGTGTCGGTGCAGCCCCACCAGGCCTTCGAGCGCAAGGACGACGACCTGCACGTCGAGGTCGGGGTTCCGCTGACCACGGCGGTCCTGGGTGGCGAGGCCGAGGTGCCCACCCTGGGGGGGAAGAAGGTCATGCTGAAGGTCCCGCCTGAGACCCAGAACGGCGCGACTTTCCGGCTGGCCGGGCTGGGTATGCCCCGCCTGGGCACGTCGGGGAAGGGCGACCTGTACGCCAAGATCAAGGTGGTGCTGCCCACCAGGCTGACCGCCCGCCAGAAGCAGCTCTTCGAGGAGCTGCGGGGTGCCCTGGCCGGGACCTCCGCGTAAGCAGCCGTCAGCCCTCAGCTTTCCGCTGACGGCCACGCGCTCACGACAACTGAGGAGTGGTATGCCATGATGGGGCAAGAGGCAGAGCCCTGCTATGTCATCAGCGTGGTGGCCCGGATGCTGGGGATGCACGCCCAGACCCTGCGCTACTACGAGCGGATGGGCCTGATCGTCCCCTCCCGCACCAGGGGTAATATCCGCCTGTACTCCGAGGAGGACGTGGCGCGCCTGCGCCAGATCAAGCGCCTGATGGACGACCTGGGGGTGAACCTGGCCGGGGCCGAGGTCATTCTGCGCATGCGGGACCGCATCGAGGACTTGGAGCGTCAGATCCGGCTCCGGGATGAGGAGATCGCCCGCTTGCGGTCGGCACTCGCCAAGTAAGGATACGCGTTGGCAGAATCGGATGGCATGCCGCGGGCACGGCTGGAGAAAGCGGATCGCTTCCTCAGGACGGCGCAGTTGGCATTGCGAGATGGCGATGACGAGGGCTGCGTGTCACGTGCGTACTATGCAGTATTCCATAGCGCCGTCGCGCTCCTGGAAGGGCAAGTAGGAGGTAGTCGGATACGCGGCTATCGCCCGCTGAGCCACCTGGAAGTCTTGCGGCGCTGCGCGGAGTGGAACCAGCGGTATACCCGCCTCAATGCGGCAGGACTGTTGCGAGGCCAGCGAGACCTGCACACCTCGCTGCGCCGCCTCCATGACTGGCGAGAACAGGCCGACTACGACCTTGGGAAGACCGAGTAACGGAGAGCGCAGGATGCCCTGGACTTCGCTCGATGGTTGGTTATGACGGTAAAGGAGTTCCTTGCGTGAGGAGAGTTCGTCCTGACCTGGCGGTCATCCGGGGACATGCGGAGAACCTGAAACGTGCGCTCGAAAAGCAATTCCTTCACATTGAGGTCGAGTACGCAGACTGGCTGGAACTCCTGGAGCGCGTGCGCCAAGGTGAGGCCCCAGATGTCATTGAGTTAGATTTCGGGGCCGATGCCTATATGTGGGTCCGGGGCGAACCCAAGCTTGCCGAAAAGGCGGTGACGTTTGCTGAGAACCTGGATGCGGAGTTGTGGCAACAATCGGGGGTGATCATCCACATCCGGGCACGGGACACCATTTGGTGCCGGAAAACCGGTAGGTACGATGTCCGCAGTCTGGAACTAGAGGATGGCCCGCTCTACGCGCTCACCGATAAACGTGGCGTCACCTTCGTCTGCTGGGCCGATGAGCCCCACGAGCACGAGTGGGGTAGGCTGAAGCTCCAGGAATAGGAAGTCGAGGTATCATTATGGCAATGCGACCGGATAGGTTTACTGAACAGGCCCAGGAGGTCCTGGCCGCATCCCAGGAGCTGGTGCGCCGCTACCGCCACAGCCAGTGGGACGTGGAGCACGTCTTGCTGGCCCTGCTGGAGCAGCCGGAGGGTCTCGCCGGGCAGATCTTCCAGAAGCTGGGCATCGACCCCGAGCAGGTGAAGGAGCGGGTGGGGCGCCACCTGGACCAGGGCGCCAAGCTGGCCTACGAGCCGCAGCAGCTCTACGCTACGCCCCGCATCGCGCGCCTGTTCGAGAACGCCAACGCCGAGGCTGAGCGCCTGAAGGACGAGTTCGTGGGGGTGGAGCACCTGCTCATCGCCCTCCTGAAGGACGGCGGCCCCGCCACCCAGATCCTGCGCAGCTTCGGCGTGGACCAGGAGAAGGTCTACAAGGCCCTGGCGGAGGTGCGCGGCACCGCGCGGGTGACCGACCCCAGGGCCGAGAGCAAGTACCGGTCCCTGGAGAAGTACGCCACCGACCTCACGGAGTTGGCCCGCGCCGGCAAGCTGGACCCGGTCATCGGCCGGGAGAACGAGGTCAAGCGGGTGATGCAGATCCTCACCCGCCGGACCAAGAACAACCCCGTCATCATCGGCGAGCCCGGTGTGGGTA